>NZ_JBRAJI010000061.1:0-11878 GCF_052744395.1 Desulfurispora sp.
CAGATTATGCCTGAAAATGGTTATTGGTGAGATGGTATCACGGATCCAGGATAAAGATAATCTGAATCGCCATATCGCCATAGCATTTGCGGCAATTCGGTGGCGGGACTGGCGGACAGTAAAAGTTGCCGTGTTTCCACTGGTTCGAAATTGCCGCATAAAGACGGAAAAATAATACTTGTTGCCGGGAGGTTTAATGCTATGCTGGCCAGTATCTTGAGAAAACCGTCGCTGGGAGAGTTGCCTTTGCCCGAGATGACTGCTGCTCAGGAGAAGATGGCGGCTCCGGCCGGAGAGGGCGCTGGCGAGGCCCGGGCGAGCGGGGCGGCAAAAGAGGACGGCCTGAGCAAAGAGACCCTGCTGGCGGCCGTGGTGCATCTGGCGCCGCTGCTGCAAAAACTTTTCTTTGCCGACTGCATGGTGGGGGTGACCGACCGGGAAAGGTTTATTGCCTACCTGCCGGCCCGGGATCTCAACCTGGGCAACATTGTGGGGCAGCCCATTCCTCCCCAGGATATTCTTTACGAGGTGGTTAACGGGCGGCGTCCCTTTGCCAGCCAGCTGGTGCCCAAAGAGGCCTATGGTGTTCCCTTTAAGGCCAGCGCTGTGCCCATTGTGGACGGACAGGGGCAGATTGTGGGCGGTCTGGGCGTGGCCGTGAGTTTGCAGAGCCAGGAAGAAATGCTGGAAATGGCCCGGGGGTTGAGCCAGGCGGCCCAGCAGGTGACCGCGGCGGCCCAGGAGCTGGCTTCGGCGGCCGAACAGCTGGTGGGGCGGCAGGATCAGCTCAAGCAGGTCAGTGAGAAAGTGCTGCAGCAGCTGGGGCGCACCGATGATGTGCTGGGGTTTATTAATGAGATTGCCAGCAGCACCAATTTGCTGGGGCTGAATGCAGCCATTGAAGCGGCCCGGGCCGGAGAGCACGGGCGGGGCTTTTCCGTAGTGGCCGAGGAGATCCGCAAAATGTCCCAGCGCAGTGCTTCTTCGGTGCATGAAGTCAAAGAGATCCTTTTGACCATGAAAAGCGACATCCAGGCCATGGCCCGCAGTGTGCAGGAACTGGCGGAAATTGGTTCCGGACAGGCGGCGGCCACCGAGCAAATATCGGCCACCATGCAGGAACTGGCCGCCAGCAGCAGCCGGCTGGAAAAAATGGCGGAACGCTTGTAAGCCGCCGGGAATTGCCGGGGGCTGGGGAAGGGGAGATCTTTCGCTCCGCGATATGCCGAACAGGAGAGGGTGCGCATTATGGCGCAGGGACTGATAATGGTTTTTACAGGCAACGGCAAGGGCAAGACCACGGCGGCGCTGGGTATGGCCGTGCGGGCGCGCGGGCAGGGCCTGCGCGTGCTGGTGGTGCAGTTCATCAAGGGCGGGCAGAGTTATGGTGAGCTGGAGGCGCTGGGGGCACTGGGGATTGAAATACGCCCCCTGGGACTGGGGTTTGTGCGCCACGCTGCGCCCGAGCAAATGGAGCAGCACCGGGCGGCGGCCCGGGCGGCGCTGGATGAGGTGCGGCGGGAGATGCTCTCGGGGCGCTGGGATATGCTGGTGCTGGATGAGATCAACTATGCGGTGCATTTTGGCCTCATCCAGGAGCAGGAGCTGCTGGAGCTGCTGGCAGAAAAGCCGCCCGCCCTGCATCTGGTGCTCACAGGGCGCTATGCCCGCCCGGCGGTGGTGGAAAGGGCGGATCTGGTGAGCGAGATCCAGGAAGTAAAACACCCCTTTGCCCGGGGTGTGCCGGCCCAAAAGGGGGTAGAGTTCTAACTTTTACAGTTTTGCAGCCGGCCCGGTGGGGGCCGGCTGGTTATTTGGTGTGTTTGTCGGCCACACTGGAGGCGGCGTAGGCGTCGGGCTTGATGCGGGCCATAAAGCCGCTGCCCGTGACCATGCCTACCACTTCTTTGATCAGGTCGCGGGTTTCGCCGTGTTTGCCCACGTCGATATGGATTTCCACCGGCAGGTCGTCCAGGCCCATCTGGCTTAAGTACTGGGTGATCATGTTGCCCACTTCCAGGCTTAAGGCGGTTTCGTAGAAGATTTTCTGGCGCAGGCTCTTGATCTTGCGCTGGTACTTTTTGCGGTAGAAGTAGCGGGCGCCCTTGCCGGTGCGGTGGATGACCACGGCCGTGATGAAGCAGGTGTCCTGCTTGACCTGGGAGTCCGAACCGATGATCAGCCGGTAGGAAGACGTGGGTACCCCCTGGATGAAGCGGGTGATGTCCTGCATCATTTCTTCAAAAGTCAGTCGTCCCCGGCTGGGACTGGTGAAATACACGGTCGCGCGCCTCCTTATCTGGCCTTTGGGCGGCATCAGTGCTAATCTGGCTGTTTAACCATGGCGGCGTTTCCCGGGTGCTTTGCCGTTCCGGGCCTTGCCCGGCTTCGGGTAAAATGGTTCCTCCGGCTGGTCTTAAGCGGGACCGCTCCGGATCAGGGGGCAGGTGTCGGCGGCGGCACGGCCGCCGCCGCGGCCAGGGCGGCAAACTGCTCCATGCTCAGCGCTTCTCCCCGCACATTTTCCGGCAGGCCCAGGGAGCGCAGCCGGTCCTGCCACTCTTCCCGGCTGAACAAGGGCAGGGCGCTGGCCAGGGAGTTGGCCAGGGTTTTGCGCCGCTGGGCGAAGGCACCCCGCACCAGCCGCCGGAAAAGCGCTTCGTCGGGCACCGGCACGGCGGGCTGCGCTCTTTTTTCCAGCCGCACCACGGCCGAGTCCACCCCCGGGCGGGGAATGAACACGGTGCGCGGCACTTTGAACAGGTATTCCACCCGGGTGTAGTACTGCACCATCACCGCAAGCGCGCCGTACTGCTTGCCGCCCGGCGGGGCGGCCAGCCGGTCGGCCACTTCGTCCTGCACCATGAGCACCAGGCGGCGCACCGGGCAGCCACTTTCCAGCAGGTGGAAGATCAGCGGCGTGGTGATGTAATAGGGCAGGTTGGCCACCACGGTAAAGGGTGCACCGCCGGTCAAAGCGGCAAAGTCGGTGCGCAGGGCGTCCCCGTGCACCAGCTGCACATTGCCGGTGCCGGCCAGGGTTTCCTTAAGCACGGGGATGAGGTGCTGGTCTATTTCCACGGCGATCACCCGGCCGGCTTTTTCGGCCAGCCGGGCGGTCAAAACGCCCAGCCCGGGCCCGATTTCCACCGCCGTGTCGGCGGGTGTGAGCCCGGCGGCGTCCACGATTTTCTGGATGATGTTCTGGTCGATGAGAAAGTTCTGCCCCAGGCTCTTGCGGGCTTTTAAACCGTATTTGAGCATCAGCGCCTGCACCCGCGACGGGGCGGTCAAGTCGGTCACGGTTTTCCCCCCTGTTTACATTATATCCCGTGCGGGGGGATTTCTTCTAGCGCAAATCAAGTTAAATTTTACGCAAAAAAGCAGGCCTTTTAATTACTGCAGGGCCTGCTTTATCGTTTATGGGGAGATGTAATCGGCCAGAGGTTTTACAGCACATACACCTTCACCCGGCGCACGCCCCAGCGGCTGGCTTGGCGGTGCGATTCCACAAACAGGTCAATGCGCTTGCCTTTGATGGCGCCGCCTTTGTCCAGGGCGGTGGCAAAGCCGTAACCCTCCACATAGAGCCGGGTGCCCAGGGGGATCACCCGGGGATCCACTGCCACCACGCCGTAGCGGGGGCTGTGACCGCTGGCCGTGCGGTAACCGGTGTAGCTGTAGGCGGTGGCCACCATTTCTACCGCGTATTTAAAGCGGATGTCCTGGCCGCCCCGGGAAATGCTCTGGGCGGTGCCCACCCGTACCACTGCTGGCCGGGGCTGGCGCAGCACCCGGGTGCCCACCAGCTGCCTTTCCACTTCCCGCCCGTTATGGTAAACCACCCGCCAGGTGCGTTCGGCCAGGCCGTTTTGCCCCCGCTGCAGGGTGGCGGTCAGGCCGCGGGCCATTTCGGTGCTGGGTACTTCCCGGGTGGTGTAGGGCAGGCTGACCGCTTGTTTTTCCTCTTTTTCGGTAACCCGGATCACCTGGATTTTAAGGCCATCCAGCAGCTGGGTATCCGGGGAGGGGCGCACCAGATCCTTTGCTCCAATGGAAATGCCCTGCTCCTGCAGGAGCTGCTGCACATTTGGTGCCGCGGTGACCAGGGAGCGGGGTTTTTCCGGGCCCACGGTCAGGGTGACGCGGTGGGCGTGCTGAACCACCACCAGCAGTCCCTCGGCCAGGTGCTGGCCTCTGGCGGGTTTGACCTTATCGTGCGGCTGCACAATGATGCCCTGCTCTTTCAGCAGTCCTCCCACTGTCGAGGCAAAGGTGGCCACTTTTCTGCACTGGCCGTCCACCGTCAGGGTGACGGTTTTTCTCTGCCAGGCGAAGCCCGTGGCCAGAAGGGCCACCAGCAGCAGTCCGACCAGCAGGAATTTTTTATGCTCCGGTTTTTTGAACACGCCTTGCCCACCTCCTCAGCAGGTTGCCCGCTCCAGGTTATCCCGGATATATTTAACAATATATGGTAACGGAATGGTAGTGTTAAGTACTATTCGCGGCCGACAGGTATTTTCCTGCCAAAAGCCGGGCACTTTTATGTGTCATTTAAAAACATAAGTTGGCGGCATCTATATGATTACGACAAAGTTGTCAATGGAGCTCTATTATACTTATGCCTCCGCCAGGGGGAAGTTGTCTGGTATAACATGGAATAATCCCTGTTTCTCCGGCGGGGTGTGCAACTATATTTGCCACCCACCTGCACCACTGCCCTTTGGTCTCCATAAGATGTAAAAAAGTTGTTTTGCAGCCGCAGGGTGGATACCTTTCCCACCTGACGCAAAAGGGGGCGGTTAAGTGGTGATCAAGGAAGGCGATATTGTGGGGCGCAAGTCCTACGGGTGCGACATATATTTCAAAGTCATGGCGGTCTATGCAGCGGAAGATGGGCAAGCCTACGCCCGGCTGAAAGGACTGGACCTGCGACTGGAAGCAACTTCCCGCCTGGATGATTTGTGCAAAATTGACCCGGTGGCGGTAAACCAGTACTGGCTGAAAGTGATGCGCACCACCCATGATAAAATGCGGCACGTCTTTTTACGCCGCCAGGCGGAAAAACAGGGCTGCCTATTAAGGGCGGTGAAGAACGGGGAAGAGGTGGAGAGTTTCGACCTGCCGGGCACGGTACTGCATGTGGACGGAGACAAGGACTACCTGGATATGTGTCTGACGGCTTACAAACAGCTCCACCTCACCTGTTACGGGTACCACATTGCCGAGGAGAAGCAGGCGGAGGAGATTTACAACCTGCTGGTGACGCACCGGCCCGACATTCTGGTGGTCACCGGCCATGACGGTCTGATCAAAAGTACCAGCAATTACAGTGACTTGAACAGCTATCACAATTCCCGCCATTTTGTAGCTGCGGTACAGGAAGCGCGCCGGTATGAAAAGAGCCGCGACGACCTGGTCATTTTTGCCGGGGCCTGCCAGTCGCATTACGAAGCCATCCTGGCTGCGGGGGCCAACTTTGCCAGTTCACCCAAACGGGTGCTCATTCATGCTTATGATCCGGTGTTCGTCGTGGAAAAAGTGGCGTTCACGTCCATTTACGACCCCATTGCGCTTAAGGATGTGATTGCCAGCACCATTACCGGCTTTGACGGTATTGGTGGGCTGGAAACCCGGGGGAAATATCGTCTGGGCCTGCCCAGGTCGCCCTATTAATCAGGAAAAGGTCGGTAAGCGGGGTGGCGGGCGGTTTGGTCATTTGCCGATCACAACACTAACCGGGAACTGGAGGCGTAAGGATTATGGCTATGGATGATCTGCGGCATGTACTGCACAAGTTTCAGCAGCAGCTCTTCAGCCGTCCCCATGTAGTGGGGGTGGGGGTGGGTTACAAGCATACCGGGGGCCAGCGCACCGGTAAAGAAGCCATTATTGTTTTTGTGGAGAAAAAAGTCAGTCCGCGGGGTCTGGGGCGCGGTCAGCTGGTGCCGCGCCAGCTGGATGGTGTGGAAACCGATGTAATCGAAATCGGAACGGTGCGCCTTTTGGATCAGCGCACCGAGAAAAGCCGGCCGGCCCGGCCGGGCATGAGCATCGGGCATTACCGGATCACGGCCGGCACCTTCGGGGCGGTGGTTAAGGACGGGCGCAGCGGCGAGCGGCTGATTTTAAGCAATAACCATATTCTGGCCAACGCCACCAGCGGCTTTGACGGCCGGGCTATGATTGGCGATCCCATCCTGCAGCCCGGGCCCTATGACGGCGGCACCGCGGCCGACCGCATTGCTACCCTGGTGCGCTTTGTGCCGCTGCTGCGGGAAGCCGAGGAAAGCCAGTGCCCGGTGGCTGCCGGGGTGGCCCGGGGCGGCAACCTGCTGCTGCGAGCGGTGCGGCCCCATTACCGGATGAAATTCATTCGTCTGTCCCGCGGCCAGAATGTCATCGACGCGGCGCTGGCCCGTCCCCTGTCGCCCGATTTGATTGACGACAATATTCTGGAAGTGGGGCAGGTGCAGGGCACGGCCAGTGTGGCGGCAGGGCAGAAGGTGCTCAAGAGCGGCCGGACCAGCGGGCTGACCCAGGGTTCGGTGGCCGCCGTCGGGGTGACTTTGAAAGTGCAGATGGGGGAAAAAGATGTGGCCTGGTTTACCGAGCAGGTAGTCGGCGATCTCAAATCGCGGGGCGGCGATAGCGGTTCTCTGGTGCTCAATGAGGATAAGCAGGCGGTGGGACTGTTATTTGCCGGGTCGGACAGCCATACCATTTTCAATCAAATAAATAATGTACTGACCAGATTGGAGATCAGGTTATTGTGAGGGCGCAGCTTTTGCCGGCCCGGCAGGCCGCCCTGGTTCTGCTGGGCGAAAACATTCTGGCTGTCGGACCCTGCTTTTTGTCCCGGCGGCAGGCCCGCCAAGCGGTGCAGTATTATATGCGTAAACTGGCCCGGGTGGGAAGCGGCGAGGAGCGAGCCAGCCGGCTGCTTTTTGTCCGCCAGGCGGACAGCGGCTATTATAGGCTGGTGATCAAAAGTGGGCCGCAGGAGTTGGTTACGCACTGCCTGCTGGATGAGCTCATGCTGCGCCGCCTGGTGCGCTCTTGCCGGCAGGGAATTTTTATCCTCACCTGTTTTTATGAAAGCAGCCAGGGGCCGGTCTGCCTGGCTTTCACCGAGGGGCTGGGTGTGGTGCTGCACTCGCCGTGATGGTTGGCGGCGGGTGCGCCTCCCAGTCCGCCCGGAATGTGCCAAATCATGGAATGTCTGTTTAAATATAAATATAACACCTATACATTCCCTGTCGGCCGAGCTATTGGCCGGTGGACAGGCCTGAAGGAGGCAGATGCTGTTTGCCCGATTGACTGAATATCTGGTATATTCTGCTCAGCCCGGGTACTGGCAGGGGTAGGTGCTTGTTTAAGCCGACAACTTGCCCGACAGATTAAGTGTGTGAGTTGCCGGCGGCAGCCGGGCAAAATTGACATCCTGGGAAAGGAGCAGTGAGTGTGAGCAGAAAGTTTCGCGCAGTGTGGGTGACCCTTCTGGCGGTGGTGTTGTTGTTTGGCCTGACCGGGGCAGCGCTGGCCGGTGATGATGCTGCCCGGGTGGCCGCGCAGGTGAACCAGTTGCGGCAGAGTGCCGGGGTGCCGGCGGTGCAGCTGGACAGCGCCCTGTGCCAGCTGGCCCAGGCCAAAGCGCAGGATATGGTGCAAAGCAATTATTTCGGGCAGACCTCGCCTACATACGGTAGCTTTAGCAACATGCTCAAAAAGTTTAATATTTCCTATACCAGTGCGGCCCAGTGTCTGGTGCGCTCCAGTTCTCTGGACCGGGCGCAGCAGGTCCTGCAGAATTCCAGCAGCAACCGCAGGGTGATGCTGGACAAAAAATACGACCGGCTGGGTGTGGGTGTGGCCACCAAAGGGTACTACACCTATCTGGTGGAAGTTTATGTGCAATCCTGCCAGCCCGGCAGTAGCAGCGGCAGCTGCCCCGGCACCACGCCTTCCACCGGCGGGCAGAGCGGCAGTGGCAGTCAGCCCGGTAGCAGTGGTGGCAGCCAGAGTGGTACCACTCCCGGGGGTAGCACCACACCAACCGGGCCTGCTCCGGACAGCGGCAGCAGCACTCCTGTGGCCGGCCTGACAGCGGACGAGCAGAAGATGGTGGACCTGGTCAATGCCGAACGGGCAGCCCAGGGCCTGGCTCCCCTGAAAGTCAACCTGGAGCTGACCAAAGTAGCCCGGCTGAAGGCCAAAGATATGATTGACCACAATTACTTCAGCCATACCTCTCCCACTTATGGCAGTCCCTTTGATATGATGAAGCAGTTCGGCATTACCTACCGCACCGCCGGGGAAAACCTGGCCGGAGCGCCCGATGTGAACACGGCGCACACCAACCTGATGAATTCGCCCGGCCACCGCGCCAACATTTTGAATGCCAGCTTTACGGAAGTGGGTATCGGCATCCTGCCGGGCAGCATTTACGGCAAGATCTTCGTGCAGATGTTCATTGGTTGATTGTTGGGTTAAGAGAATATTCACTTTCAAAACAACCGGTGTCTTCCCCGCACTTCCCGTTTAGCCGGGCGAGTGCCGGGGTTTTTCTTTTTACAGGTATTTTTGTCCAGACGCCAGCATAAATATTGGTGTGTGCCTGTAAGGCGGCACAAGCGCTTTTATGGATTCATATACTATTACTACAGCGAAGTTTTGTCCGCTAAAAGACCTGTATAAAAGAAGCAGTCGAAGGGAGGAAAAGTCCGTGAATGCCTGCGAGAAATTGCGGGTGAAGATGGTGGTGGCCGAAGAATGCCGGCAGACGGTGGTGCGCGGCACGGTCATGGTCCCCGATCCCAAGCCCGACGTGGAACAAATCCTTTCCACGGATAAAACGGCCAAAGTGAAGAATATCAAGCTTTTGCCCAACAAGGCGGTGGTGGATGGTACGCTGACCGTGCAGGTGGTTTATGTGGCTAAAGCGCCCGACCAGTCGGTGCACAGCATGCACCTGCAGCAGGATTTCACCACCTTTGTGGACCTGCCCGGCGCTATGCCCGGTATGGACGTGGAAGCTACGGTAAGTGTGGAAGATGTGAGCCTGACGCCCACCGCCAGCGACCCCCGCTCTTTTGATCTGGCGGCAGTGCTGGAAGTGTGTGCCAGAGTGAGCGATATGCAGGATGTGGAGGTGGCCACCCGGTGCCCCTCGGGTTGCCGCTGCGAGACTGAAGAAATCAGCCTGGAGAATGTGGTGGGCAGCAATACCCGCCAGGTGCTGATCAGCCAGAAGTTCGACGTGCCGCAGCAAAAGCCCGCTGTGGAAAAAATTCTGGACAGCGATGTGGATGTGACCATTACCGCTACCCGGGTGCTCAAGAACAAGGTGATCTTCGACGGCCAGGCTACTTTGCAGGTGCTCTATGTGGCCTTCAAACCCGACCAGTCGGTGCACAGTCTGCACACCACCTTCAAATTCAGCGACTTTGTGGAAGTGCCCGGGGCTATGCAGGGGATGGACGTGCGGGTGGATGTGCGGGTGGAGAGCGTGGATGTCTCCCCGGTTACCGGCGACCCGGAGCGCCTGCAGGCCGATATGGTGCTCAAAGTGACCGTGACCGCGGTGGAGATGAAGAAGGTTAATGTAATCACCGGTGTCTCCGGGTGTTCTTTCCGGCCGGTGTTCGTTGATTTCAAAACTGACCGGCTGGTTGGCGAGGGAACCACCCAGGTGGTGATTTCCGACAGCTTTTTCCCGCCGCCGGAAAAGCCCGATGTGGAAAAGATCCTGGAAACCACCGTGTCCGATATCAAGACCGACCAGCCCAAAGTGCTGCCGGATAAAGTGGTGGTATCGGGTACTGTTAAGATCCAGGTGCTCTATGTGGGCATGAAGCCCGATCAGTCGGTGCATGTGGTGCACCGCCAGATCCCCTTCCGCACCTTTGTGGATGTGCCTGGGGCCGAGCCGGGGATGAAAGCCGATGTGCGCCCGCAGGTGGAGTATATTACGGCCCGGGTAGCCAAAGACGGCAAGATTACGGTGGATGCCGTGCTCAAAGTGCCAGTGCGGGTGAGCGAGACGCTGGAGACCAGGGTGCTGACCTGCTATGAGGAAGGGGCGGAGATTGACTGTCCGCCGGGCACTACGATCAATTATACGGTTCAGCAGGGTGATACCTTCTACAGCATTGGCAAGAAATATGGTGTGAGCACACAGGCGCTCGTGGCCGCCAACCCCGGTGTCAACCCCAACAACCTGCAGCCCGGCATGACGGTAAAGGTGCCCTGTCCTCCGGCCAAAGGCTGATGGTGCGGCAAGACCTTTTTCCGCGCTTTTGCGGACAAAAACTAAATACTCTGCCTGATGGGAGGTTTTAGGAATGCCGATGGAATACCACATGCCCATGGACCACATGATCATGAAGTGCATGAAAATCAAGGTGCCGGTGGTGCTGGCCGAAACCGAAGCCCAGGTGCTGGTGGATTCCACCACCACCATGCCCGAGCTGGCCAAGAAGATCGACCACATTGATGTACGGGTGATGGACCTGGAGGCCGACCCGGTTTTTGTGCACGAAGGAGAGTCCGACTGGCAGGTCAGCATCAGCAAGAAGTGGCCGCACTACTGGGAGGAGCACCATGCCGGCAAGGCCTTTGTCAAGAAGGTGCTGGTACACGGCACTCTGCACAAGCAGATCTACTATGTGAATAACAATGATGACGTGCGCCACTTCGGGGAAGACATCCCCTTTACCAAGATGATTGAGCTGGATACTCCCGAGCCGGTCATTGACAAGGACGAAGTGACCATTGACTTCCGCAAGGCCCGGGTGGATGTGACCTGGGATCTGGTGCGGCCCAGCCGCTTGCAGCAGACTGGCATTATCATCCTGAGGGTAAAGATTGTGGAAAACCGCCAGGTATATGTGCACCTCTGCCCGCCGCCCGTCAAGTGCCCCAAGGGCAACCTGGTGCGCGATCCCGGCCTGGAGCAGTGGGTGGGCAACATGCCGGTGGTCTGGAACGGCATCAATGTGGAGCCGGCCATTATGAATGTCAGCGGCGGCTCCCGGGCGGCTATCATGGGGGTGGAGCCGAACAAACAGGCGGCTTTGTTCCAGACTGTGCACCGGGGCATTGTGGCCGGCGCTTCTTACCGGATGTGCTTCATGGCCCGCCGCCATTATCCCATGATGGGAGCAACCTGCAATTTCACCCTGTCCGGCCATGTGATGTTCTACAATGAAGAAGGCCACCTGCTGGCCAACCTTTCCCACAACTGGACTTCCAGCCAGGTGGGGGACGGCTTCAACCAGTTCTGCTTCGACGTGGGGGCGGCGCCCGCGGACACCTCTTACGCCATGGTCTGGATCGTCTTCCGGCCCGAGCAGGGCAATGGCTGCCAGGTGGTAGTGGATGATGTTTCTCTGGTCTGCACCTCGAATATGTAGCCATGGAGAAGCTGCTGCGCGAACTGCTTGATTATGCTGAAAAAAGCCGCACGCCGGTAAGTCAGATCAGTGCCCTTTTGGGTATGCTCAACCTGACCGCCCTGGTGGGCATCCTGGCCGCCCGGGAAGGAGTGCCCATGCCGGCAGTGGGCGCTGCGCTGGCCGGGCAGGCGAGAAATACTTCCCCTGCTCTTGCTGCGGAGAACAACCCGGTCGGGCCCGGTGCCGGGATGCATGCGGCAGGCATAAACCGGGCGGCCAATACAGGCAGTGCGGGGGCTGCCAGTAGCCGGGCGGCAGAAGCGCCCGGCTCAGTCCAGCCTCCACCGCTCCCCGAACTGGCGACCATGCTGCAGCTTTTGCTGGGCCATCCGGGCGGCCCGGGCGGCGAGCCGCCCGGGCCGGGGAGCCCCGGGGCGGCCGGTGGTCGGCCGGCCAAAACAGCCGAACCGGCAAGCCAGCCG
>NZ_JBRAJI010000062.1:0-11381 GCF_052744395.1 Desulfurispora sp.
GCTGTCAGGTGGCGGGCCAGCCGGTGTGGCCGCCCGGCCGGCCGCAGCGCCGGCCAGGTCCCCCAGCACCCGCTCCAGTTCGCAGCGAGGCACACCGGCGGCAAAGCCGAAGCCCGGCACCAGGCCCGGGCGCAGAAACACCGGCCGGGCCCCGCTGAAAATCAGCCCGGCCAGCACCGAGGCGTGGATGTTGCGCGGCATAAGCACACAGTCATCCTCACCCACCAGGCCGCCCAGCAGGGCGGCGATGCCGGCGCTGGCCCCGTTGATCAAATAATAGCTTTCTCCCTTTTCCGCCAGGCCGAAGGCCCGGGTCGCCCGGCGCTGCGCCCGGGCCAGCACATCCTGCGGCGCATGCAGGTCATCCAGTCCGGGCAGTTCGGTTAAATCCAGGGCAAAAATTTCCCGCCAGCCCGGCTGCCGGGCCAGCGCCCCCGGAGCCGTCCCGCCGTGACCGGGCACGTGCAGGCGCACCCGGTCGCGCCCGGCCATCTGCTGCAGGGCGGCCAGCAGGCCGGCCTGATTTTTTCCTGTTTTATTATGCATGGTCATTATTTACCATTATTAATACTAAAAATCAACACCTGCCGGCGCAGGTCTTGATCCAGCATTGCCGCCGGATGAAATTTTTCCTCAGGCAAAGCTGCCCTGATTTTAACTTCCAGCCATTATTTTAACACGAAACATGTCCTCATAGTGTATCTCCCGCCGCCGCACAATATAAATAAAACATGAAGGAGGTGATTTGTTTTGCTGCCGGCCGCCATTGATACCAAAAAATTGAGCCAAAAGTACCGCGTGGCCGTGCCCACAGTGATCCGGGCCTGGAAAATGGGCCTGTCCGACCAGGAGATCTGCCTGCGCACGGGCATTCACATTTATATTTTACACAACCTGCGCCAAGAGATTGCGCTTTTGCACCGGCAGGCCCGCCTGAAAGCAAAAAACGGCGCCGCCTCGCCTCAGGCCAGCAGGCAGCGCCAGATTATCTTGAGCCCGTTTATATAGTGCTGGTAACGCTCATCCCCGGCATTGGCTTTTAAAAGTCCGGCCTCGCAGTCCCGGCACAGCCAGCACCCGGCAAAATGCACGTCCCGTCCCTCTTGTACCGCCGCACCGCAAAAGCAGCAGCTGTTTTTACCGGTCAAACCGCTTCCCCTTCCTTCCTCGTTCTTCATCACGGGCATCCTTCCCGGACAAAGAATGCCGATTACGCTCTCAAGCCGTTTTGATGTTGATAAAAACGCTCGCTTGTATTTTCCTGATGACGACGCTGTAGCACATTAACATTATTGCCACTCTGCCATAAGATATGCTGCCGGGCATCTTTGGGTGCCCGGCTTTTATTGACTTAGTCCAGGACTTAGTTTATTATATTGATATATCCGGCCGCATATGCCGGAGCAGAGAGCCTGTCCGGAGGGAAAACCATGCAACAGGTAAACATTCATGAAGCCAAAACCCATTTTTCCCGCCTGATCGCCCGGGTGCTGGCCGGGGAAGAAATCATCATCGCCCGGGCAGGCCAGCCAGTGGCCCGCCTGCTGCCCGTAGCCGGCAGCACCCGCCAGCGCACTCCGGGCAGCGCCCGCGGGCAAATCAAGCTGGCCGCCGACTTTCACCATCCCCTGCCGGATCACCTCCGGGAGGAATTTGAAAAATGAGATTCCTGCTGGACACCCATGTTTTCCTCTGGTGGATTACCGATGACCCCCAGTTGTCACCCCGGGCCAGAGAGGTTATCGGGCAGGGGGACAATCAAATTTTCTTCAGCGCTGCCAGCGCCTGGGAAATAGCCATCAAGAGCAGCCTGGGCAAGCTGACCCTGCCGGCCAAACCGGCAGCCTTTATTTCCGAGCAAATGGCGCTCAACCATTTTGATCCGCTGCCGGTCACCATCAGCCACGCCCTGGGCGTATATGCCCTGCCCGATCATCACCGCGACCCTTTTGACCGCCTGCTGGTAGCCCAGGCCCAAATAGAAACTATACCCATTATCACCGCCGACCCGCTCATTGCCCGCTATGAGGTGGAAATCACCTGGTAATAAACAGGCCCGCACCCGGGCGGCAATATTACTTACCCTCTTTTCCCGCGTCGGCAAAGAAGAGCGGCTCCCCGTATTTGTCCCGGCCAAATTCCGCAATTATTTGCTGCGTCGCGGGGCTGACCAGGTAATCCACAAAGGCTTTGGCCCCGGCCGCGTTCACTTTGCTGAACTTTTCCGGACTCACCTGCATGACGTGGTAAATGTTCAAAAGGCCCCTGTCGCCCTGGTAAAGAATTTCCAGCTTGAGGTTTGGCCGCTGGGCCAGGAAGGTAGCCCGGTCGGTGAGCACATAGCCCTGCTTTTCACTGGCCACATGCAAAGTCTGCCCCATGCCGCTGCCCGTCTCCTGGTACCACTTCTGCCCCTGCAGCTTGATGCCGGCCGCTTCCCACAGGGAAAGTTCCTTCTTGTTTGTGCCCGAATCATCCCCGCGGGAAACAAAGATGGCGCCCTTTTGGGCTATGCGCTGAAAAGCGCCGGAGGCGCCGGCCGCCTGTTTTATGCCCGCCGGGTCGGCCGCCGGGCCGGCCAGCACAAAGTCATTGTGCATCACCAGCCGGTAGTTTTCCACCACACCGCTGTTCACCAACCTTTTTTCCGCCCCCGGATCATGGGTGAGCAGCACATCGGCCTCGCCCTTTTCCCCCACCTTCAGGGCCTGCCCGGTCCCCACAGCAATAGTCTTGACGCGGTAACCGGTTTTCTTTTCAAAATCGGGCACCAGCACATCCAAAAGGCCGCTGTCCTGGGTGCTGGTAGTGGTGGCCAGGATCACATCCTGCACCTGCGGCTGAGCGCTGCCGGCATTTTGCTGCGGCGCTTTCTGCTGCTCACCCTGACGTACGCTGCAGCCGGCCAGCACCGGCAGCAAAAGCAGCAGCGCCAGCACAACCAGCCGGAAGTAACCGCACTTTTTCATCCACCCATCTCCTCGCACATTATATGAATGTGTGCGTTATGCTAATTTTAGCATAACGCACATGTGTAATTTCGCCACCCTTACGACAATTCCTGCCGGATAGCCCTGAAAAAACAGCCAACCCGTTCGGCAAAATGCTTTCCGAACGGGTCGATAACGTCTGTATTTATGTGTATACAATCTGCCATCCATGGTGAACAAATGCCAAGTGTTCACCATCGATCAAAGCATGGCCAAACCATGCGGCTGACGTCGAACTGGCGAAGTGCTTACGCCCCGGCCGCTTTTTTCTTCTTCTCCACTACAATGGCGCAGTCCGGGCAGACCATCTGGCAGATGCCGCAGGCAATACAGGTCTCGTTATTTTGCACCGAAGGGGTGCCGTACACGCCTAAAAAGTCAGACCAGGAGATGCACTTTTTGGGGCACTTCTGGATGCACAGGCCGCAGCCCTTGCACAGGCCGGGGAACACGGTCCAGAAACCCTTGTCGTTTTCCCGCTGCACGTATTTCATTTCTTCGGCCACTTTTACCCCTCCTTAGAGCAGATCGGCCACCAGCTCGGCGCCGCGCTCAATGGCTTTGAAGTTCAGCTCGCGCAGCTGGGGCGCCTTTTCAAACTTGTAGCCCAGTTTTTTCTCAATGGCGTCCTTGGCCCCTTCCAAGGGCACCACATTGGTGGCCTTGACCACAGCGCCCATGATGATCACGTTGAAAACGCGGGGGCTCAGCTCTTCCTTGGCCACCTGCAGAGCCGGAATGGGCAGCACTTTCTTCACATTGCGGGGAATATCATTTTCCACCCCGGCAATACCGGCGTCGTAGACAAACACGGTCTGAGGGCCGGCGTACTGGGCCGTGCGGCGCACCGCCCGGTCGGACAGGGCCACCACAATATCGGCGGTCTGGAATTTGGGCGCACCAATTTTCTCATCGCCAATTTGCAAAAAAGCTATGGATACACCGCCGCGCTGCTCCACGCCGAAGTTGGGGATATACAGCGCTTCCCGGCCCTGCTCATTGGCCGCCTCGGCGATGATCTCGGCCACTGACTGCACGCCCTGGCCGCCTTCCCCGGCCAGGATGATCTTTACCGCTTTACCCATGCTTTATTTCGCCTCCTCGGGCTTAGAAGCCGGAGTTTTCAACTCGCCCACTTTGAAGTACTGGGTCATCTGCTTTTCCACAAAGTCCCAGGTTTCCGCCGCGTTGGTGCGCCAGTTGGTGGGGCACAGGGACAGGGCTTCCACAAAGGAAAAACCGTTGCCGGCCAGCTGGTTTTCCAGCGCCTTCTTGATGTAACCTTTCAGCTGCTTGAAATTGGCCACAGTGCCCCGGGCCACATAGGCCCCATCGCGGGTAATGGCGGCCACCATTTCCGGACCCTGGGTGGGATAACCGGTAGCTTCCGGATCGCGGCCGTAAGGGCTGGTTTCGGTCTTCTGGCCGGGCATGGTGGTGGGAGCCATCTGGCCGCCGGTCATGCCGTACTGGGTATTGTTGACCAGAATGACCGTGATCTTCTCATTGCGGGCCGCCGCATTCACCAGGTGCTGGGAGCCGATGGCATAGCCACCGCCGTCCCCCATGTAGGCCACGCCAATCAGCTCGGGATTGGCCCGCTTGATGCCGGTGATCACCGGCGTGGTGCGGCCGTGGTGGGTCTGCACCGTATCTACATTGAAGAAGTCCCAGGCCAGCAGCGAGCAGCCGATGTCGCAGCCAAAGACCACTTTATCCTGAATTCCCAGCTCATCTATAGCTTCACCCAGGGCCTTTAAAACAATACCATGGCCGCAACCGGGACAGAACTTGTGCGGCTTGGACTCTACACGCCAGCACCTGGGCATAGCGGGCTTTAAAGTCATGGCAAAAGCCTCCTTTCAATCTCCAGAACAAGCACATCTCGCTGGCGCCGTCTGACAGCGCCCTGCTTTTCCTCATGTCTTTCTCGGCTGAACCTTTTTCCGCGCACGGCTTCTTACAGGATGGTCTGCAACTTTTCCACCACTTCTTCGGCCGTGATGCCCACGCCGGGCTTGAAGAGGTAGTGCAACTCGGCACTACAGCCGTAGGCGGCGTCCTTGATCAGGCGGGCCAGCTGCCCCTGGGCCGACTCCACAATCAAAAGGCGCTTGGCGCTGTTAGCCACCTGGCGCAGCTCTTTTTCGGCCAGCGGGCGCAGGGTTACCGGACGGAACAAGCCCACTTTCTGACCGGCGGCACGCAGTTCCTCCACCGCCGCCTTGGCCGCCCGGGCTACCACGCCGTGGGCCACAACCACCACATCGGACTCGCCGGCGGCAATCTCTTTGTATTCGGTTACCTCGGGAACGATGCGGTCGTAGTCTTTAAAGTAACCCTGCAGCACTTCGTAGAGCTCTTCCTCCACGTTGTAAGTATTGCGGTAATGGCCGGGCTCCCGGTCCACACCGGGCACACCGGGCTTGCCCACATAGGGCTCGGGCTGGACCAATTCGATGCCCTTTTCTTCCGGGTCATACATGGTGAGGGATTCGCGCATCTTGGCCTGATAGCCGTCGCCCAGCACAAAGGTGGGGAATCGGTATTTCCAGGCCGTGTTGAAGGCTTTGATGGTGTAGTCGAAAAGCTCCTGGTGGTCGGATGTGGAGTAAACAATGCGCAGGCCCTCGCCGTTGCCGCCCAGGGTGGTCATGGTCACTTCTTGCTGGGAGTAGATCACCGTGGCGGTAGACGGGCCGCCCCGCTGCTGCACAATCAGCACCACGGGCAGACGCATGGCCTCGGCCATGGACATAGGCTCCTGCATCAGCGTGTTGCCCGGGCCAGCAGTGGCGGTGAAGGCCTTGCGGCCGGCCAGCACGCCGCCCACCGTGGTGAAACCGGCCGAAAGCTCGTCCTCGGTCTGCAAAAACTTCTTCCCGTATTTGGGAGCCATTCTGGTCCAGTAGTGCATGATCTCGTTCTGCGGGGTGATGGGATAGCCGTACATAATGTCGGCCTGGGCGGCCAGGGCCGCATATGCCACCACCTCATTGCCGGTCATAAAGACCCGCTTTTCGCCCTGGATTGGTTTTTCAGGCATGAACTGCACCTCCTGTAGATTGGGCATGGGGAATTTATTTGCGGCACGCCATTGCCGGTCCCGACAGCTCCGGCCGGAGCGGCTCCCCGGGGACAGGCCCCGGAAGGCCGGTAGCTAATAGCCGGCTGCCCGCAACGGCGTACCGGGCACAATATTTTCTTTGTAGCCCGGGTGACCCGCCTGCCGGCCTGAATTGTGTTCAGGTGGTCTTACCACAGGGTGGCCGGCATATATCGCTCCAGGCTGCGCACCGGATGTCCCATGCAGTCCCGGGGTCCGATAGCCTGGGCCACCGCGGCCAGTGCCGCCGTGGCCACCACGGGCAGGCCCAGCTGCTGCGCCGCCTGCGCCACCACCCGCGCCCCCTCCTGCACCACTTCGGGCGTGGTTTCATCGCCCAGGTGGGTGTTGTTAAGCAGGGCGTCCACCCGGCCCAGCTCTTTGATGTACTCTACAATATCGGGCACTGTACCGGTCATGGGCCGGGACACATTCACCACAGCGATTACTTGCAAAACCCGTTCCTCCTGCACGCCTTCCAGCAGATTGAGGGTGCGGGAACCGGACACACCGTAGCCCACGTCCAGAATAACATCGCCGGGGCGCTTTAGTGCCCAGCGGGTCTGGGGCAACAAAATGTTGCCCGCCTCGCCCAGGCCAAAAGCCCGCCGCGTCTCCCAGGCCAGCACTTCAATACCCCGGGCGGAGAGCTTTTCCCGCAGGGGGCGCAGGGTGTAGCAGGGCTCCACTATGTCCAGATCCACCAGCGTCACCTGCCGCCCGGCACTCACCAGTTCCAGAGCCCGGTTGACAGCCACTTCACTCTTGCCGCTGGCATATTCACCGATATAGGCTTCCACTATCCGGCCCAAGTTATGCCCCCTTCCTGGAAATTTCTCGGGCTTTCTGCGGGGATACCGCAGCGCGGTTTGGCCAGCAGCAGTCATTTATAATTTCTATAAACTGACAGGGCCTGCCGGCCAGTGCTGCCGCGCCGTCCGCCGGTTCTTTCTAAAAATTACACACCGGTAACATTTACCGCCGGGCAAAAACAAAAGCCGGTGCCCCTGCGGCTTGCACACGCGGGTTCCGGCAGGTGACCATATTTTAGTATAAATTATGCGGCAATTTTAGTCAATAAAACATGCTTGTACCTTGATTATGTTGCTATTTTGCCAATTTTCGCGGTTTTTGTATACAGTATTACTGTAACCCTGTCAAGCATAAATCAAGCATATTATTCCGCAGTTTCGATAATCCGCCCCTTGCAAATAATCTCATCATACAGGAACTGCCCGCGCTGTGCCCGGCGGTATTCCTCCAGCGAATACGGGCGGGGGGAAATATCCAGGTTAATCTCTTCACTTATTTCTTTTAGCCAAATGGCCTCCTCCAGATAGTCCCGGCCCAGTTCAGAAGAAATGACGGCCACATCTATATCGCTATCGCGGTCAGCTTGCCCCCGGGCATAGGAACCATATAGTATCATTCTGTCTACGCGCAGATCCCGCTTGCGCAAAGCCTGTAAATACTCCCGCAGGATCAATTCAACTCTTTTTTTAGCCATAACAGCACTTCCTTTGCTTTGTGCAGAGTTTCCCTCACTAGCTGATTTGTGCATCGGGCTTCCAACTCCAACCTTTTGTCTGGATATCTCGTTTCAATGTAATAATACGTCAATCTGCGCAAAATTTTTTTGTTTCCTGATCCAAACCAGGCAGCAAGCCGGCATCTCCAGCTAAAGATATGAGATCATGTTTTCGCGGGGGAGTCTGACCGGTTTTTTCAAAAATCACAGCCTTTAGCGCTTTTTCTACAGTCTGCTGGCACATAAACATGGCCCAGAGCAGCTTTTCTCCCTGCCAACAATGCTCTGCCGCGTCCAGATCATCAGAGGCTATTTTTAGCCAAACATATGTCCTTTCCCGCAAAACAACCAGCTCTCTCCTGCTCTCAGTATACACTCATTGCTTATTATTAATAATACAACAAATCACAGGCTCTTCATATATTTGTCTTTGTCTATCCAAACAGCACCCGCAGGAGCACCAGCATGACCGCGCCGGGCAGCTGCAAAAGGGCCGTGGTGAGCACCGTGACCGGGTTAACGGCAATGTGCAGCCCCCAGGGCGAGAGCAACAGATTGGTCAGCACCAGTAGCAGCACCCCCAGACCCAGGGCAAAAAGCAGGGCGAAAAATAGACGCAGGGGTTTGAGCATAAAGTTCACCACAATGAATATACCGGTCAAAATAGCTGCTGCCAGCAAAAGCGCACCGATGGTCACGGGCCGCACCTCCCCATTTCTACCAGGCCCCATTAATGCCTGTGATTCGGCGCACAGCGGTTGGGCAAAATCGGGCGGGTTACCCCCTGGCCATTCATACCACCCGCCCCGGTGCCGCAACCACGTGCCTGTTAACCATTATATGGAAAGAGGGCAAAAATATACCCGGCCCGGGCCAAATCAGGCCACGACCGGGTAATCATCACGGCTTTTTCCTCACCGGCGGTATGAGCATTCGGGGAGTTAATATGTCTCCACAAAAACCTCAAAGAAGCCCTGGGGATGAGCACAGGCCGGACAGCTGTGCGGCGCTTCGGCCCCTTCGTGGATGTAGCCGCAGTTGTTGCACTTCCAGCGCACCGGGGTGTCTTTTTTAAAGGCCGTGCCCTGCTCCAGGTTTTCCAGCAGCTGGCGGAAGCGCTTTTCATGGTGCTGTTCCACAGCGGCGATGTAACGGAAGACGGCGGCGATTTCCGGAAAGCCTTCCGCCTCGGCCACCCGGGCGAATTCGGGGTAGAGCTCGCTCCATTCTTCATGCTCCCCGCCGGCAGCCGCCTTGAGGTTGGCTCTGGTGTCGCCCAGGGCTACGGGGTAGGCGGCAGTGATTTCCACAGCCTGGCCGTTCAAGTCCTGGTTCAAGAATTTGAAAAAGCGCTTGGCGTGTTCTTTTTCGTTGTCCGCAGTTTCAGTGAAGATGTTGGCAATTTGCACATAGCCTTCTTTGCGGGCCACCGCAGCGTAGTATGTATAACGGTTGCGGGCCTGGGACTCGCCGGCAAAGGCTTTGAGCAGGTTTTCAGCGGTTTTGGTGCCTGGCAGTTTGGGCATGAAGGTTACCTCCCTGGATATCTTTACCACATATTGTAACATTGTCCGCATTTTATGACAATCTTCATTTATGGTGGAACACATCCCGTTATGGCGGGTGCGCATCCCACGCTCGCCCGGGATTGGCGCACCCACCATGCGCAAGCTACGCTATCTGCAGCGCAGCATTGTGCGGGCTCGCTTTTGCACATTGCTCGCATAACAGCGCAGCAACTCATTCCCGCCCGGTTTAACCCTCACCTTACCGCCGGTTTTCCAGCGCCCGGGTGAGGGTGAGCTCATCGGCATATTCTAAGCTGGCGCCCACGGGCAGGCCGTAGGCCAGGCGGGTCACGGTCACTCCCAGGGGCCTGAGCCACTGCATCAGATACATGGCCGTAGCGTCGCCCTCCACATTGGGGTTGGTGGCCAGGATCACTTCTTTGATCTCTCCGCTCTCCAGGCGGCGGCGCAGCAGGTCCAGGGTGAGGTGGCCGGGACCAATGCCCCGGGCCGGGGAAAGTGCCCCGTGCAATACATGGTACAGGCCTTTGTAGGCCCGGGCCTTTTCCAGGGCCAGCACGTCCCGGGGCTGTTCCACCACACACAATAGCTGGCGCTGTCGCCGGGGATCGCTGCAGATGGCGCAGGGGTCTGTGTCGGTGAGATTGGCGCACTGAGAACAGCGGGTGATGCTGGCCCGGGCCTGTTCAATGGCCCGGGCCAGTTCCCGGGCCACTTCGGGCGGGGCACTCAAAAGGTAAAAGGCCAGCCGCTGGGCGGTCTTGGGGCCGATGCCGGGCAGGCGGGCCAGTTTTTCCACCAGCTGGGCGGCCGGTCCGGCTTCATACATAAGCTTGCCTGTGCCTGGTTCAAAAAACCTAACAATTATTGACATATTGTGCTAAACCTTGTTAGGCGGCCTCCCCCTGACCAGGCTCTCGCTCCTTTCTGGATTGGACTTGCCTGCCTCTGGGGGCAGGCTACAGCGACAGGGAGACCTCAGCCCGGGAGTCCACCTGGCCGCAGCAGGATGACTGTCCGGGTTTAGAACAACCCGGGGATATTCAGCCCGCCGGTGAGCTTGCCCATTTCTTTGGCCATCATTTCCCGGGACTGCTGCAAAGCGTTGTTCACCGCAGTGAGGATTAAGTCCTGCAGCATTTCCACATCGTCCGGGTCCACGGCCTCGGGCTTGATCTCTATGGCCAGAATCTGCTGCTGCCCGTTGGCGGTCACTTTGACCACGCCGCCCCCGGCCGTGGCCTCCACCGTGCGGGCCGCCACTTCCTCCTGCAGCTTGAGCATCTCCTGCTGCAGCTTCTGGGCCTGCTTCATCATTTTATTCAGGTTGCCACCCATACCCATCACGGGCGCTCACACTCCTTATATCTCCGCATGTGAAACAGCTGTTTTCCGGCAAACTCCACCCCCAGCATACTCGCCCGGTCAAACACTTTTCAGCACAATGCGTGGATATGGCGACAATATGCTCCAGCCTGCCGGCAATCCAATACAAATGACCGGTTCACAAAAGCCTGCTGGGAAAGCAGCCGGCTCATTCGGTAAAGGGGTCTTCCGCCAGCTCGCCCACTTCCTCGGCATCGAACAGGCGGCCGGCTTCCTCCAGGGGCGAAACCGCCGACGGACCCGTCCCGACCGGCCCGGAGCGGGACAGGCCGCCGCCCGCCCCGCCGGGAACCATTCCCCCGGCACCGGGCAGGCCGCCCGTTAGGCCGCCGCCCGGGACAAACTTAATGGATATTTTTACCCGCAGCAGCCGGCTTAAAACCTCACCCAGCACGGGGACACCCTCTTCCAGCGTCCGGCGCACAAAGGAAGGCGGCTCGGCCGCCCAGGCCAGGTGCAGCACCCCGTCCTGCAGGGCTGCCGGCTGCACCCCCACCCGCTCCATGAACTCCACCAGAATGTCCTTTTTCTGCTGGCGCAGGGCCGCGGTGAACCGATCCCACACCAGCTGCACATCGGCCAGGGTGACGGCGCGGCCGGCGGAAGGCGGTGCCGCAGCGGCTTTCTCGGGTGCAGCAGGCGGGACGGGCAGGGCAGGCGGGGCAATAAGGTCCGGGGCTGGGGCCTCACCTGGCGGGGCAAGACCGGCCGGAGGGGACACCGGGCGCGCTTTATGTCCGCCAGCAGCAGCCGCATCTTTCGCCCGGGGCCGGCTCAGCGCTGCGCCAGCAGGGGGCGGGGCTTCCGCCGTAGGTACTGCGCTGGCAGGAAGCGGGACTTCC
>NZ_JBRAJI010000063.1:0-11121 GCF_052744395.1 Desulfurispora sp.
GTGGACATGAGCATGGTCTCCAGTGCTTGATTTATATTTTGGGTTTTGATATATATACAAAATATCCTTGTGCGACTGTTATCCCCGCTCGCTCCGGGCTCCGCATCGACGGCACTACGGCGCGGCGGCGGGCCGCACCGGCGCGGCGCTCGTATGCGGCATGATCCCCATGGCCTTTCTATGTCTGGTTTTGAGCACCTCAGTAACGCTATCAGCTGTGGCACCACTTTAGCCTCGCCACTTCGCGCCGCGGGTGCGGCAAACCTTGCCGCACCTGTGCCGTTACCGATGCTCCGCCAGTCGCTCGCTCAGGATAAACAGTCGCAGCCTGACTATCATACTTTAATGTTACCTGTTTTCTACACCCAGTGCCGCCGCGGCGTCTATGCGCGGGAAGATGGCCGGGCCGCGTCTTACCCGGATGCCGGGCGGCAGCTGGCCCCAGGTGAGCGACGGCCAGGTGTGCAGGTCGGGCCGGTCGGCCAGGCCCATCAGGTCCCACACTTTGGCCGGCAGGCCGGGCAGGAATGGCCCGCACAGGATGGTGATAAAACGTAAGGCTTCAGCCAGGTTGTACAGCACGGTGCCCAGCCGCTCCCGGCGGGCCGGGTCTTTGGCCAGGGCCCAGGGGGCGGTTTCATCCACATACTTGTTGGCCCGGGAGACCAGTTTCCACAATGTGCTCACCGCCGCGGTCAGTTCCCGCCGCTCCATCAGGGCATCCACCTGCAGGGGGGTGTCCTTGGCCAGGGCGATCAGCTCTTCGTCCGGTCCTTCCAGGGCCCCCGGAGCCAGCACTTCGCCGGCGAAGTACTTGTCCAGCATGCCCATGGTGCGGCTGATCAGGTTGCCCAGGTCGTTGGCCAGGTCCTGGTTGATGCGATTTATCAGTGCTTCTTCCGAGTACAGGCCGTCGGCGCCGAAGGGGATCTCGCGCAGCAGGTAGTAGCGGATGGCGTCGCTGCCGTACTTCTCCACCAGCTGCAGGGGATCCACCACATTGCCCTTGGATTTGCTCATTTTGCCGCTGTCCAGCAGCACCCAGCCGTGTCCCACAATCTGGCGGGGCAGGGGCAGGCCGGCGGCCATGAGGATGATCGGCCAGATCACGGCATGGAAACGGACGATGTCCTTGCCCACCAGGTGCACGTCGGCCGGCCAGAATTTCTGGTACAGGCTGTCGTCCGGGCTGCCGTAGCCCAGGGCCGAGACGTAGTTGGTCAGGGCGTCCACCCAGACGTAGATCACATGCTTTGCATCAAAGGGCACCGGGATGCCCCAGTTAAAGGTGGTGCGGGAAACGCACAGATCCTCCAGCCCGCTTTTGATGAAGCTGGTCATCTCATTGCGCCGGGAGGCCGGCTGGATGAAGTCGGGGTGCTCCTCGATGTACTGCAGCAGGCGGTCGGCGTATTTGGACAGGCGGAAGAAGTAGCTCTCCTCCTCCAGGAGCTCCACCGGCCGGCCGCAGTCCGGACACTTGCCGTCCTCCAGGCGGCTTTCGGTCCAGAAGGTCTCGCAGGGCGTACAGTACCAGCCCTGGTAGCTGGCCTTGTAAATGTCTCCGTTGTCGTAAAGGCACTGAAAAATGCGCTGCACCACCTGCTTGTGCCGCTCCTGGGTGGTGCGGATGAAGTCGTTGTAGCTGATGTCCAGCTTTTCCCACAGCTGCTGGAAGGTGGCCACAATGGCGTCCACATATTCCAGGGGCGTCTTTTCATGAGCCCGGGCGGTACGTTCAATCTTCTGTCCGTGCTCGTCCGAGCCGGTCAAAAACCACACATCGTAACCTTTCAGGCGGTAAAACCGGGCCAGGCTGTCGGCAGCCACGGTGGAATAGGCATGCCCGATGTGCAGCCGATCGCTGGGGTAATAAATGGGCGTGGTGATGTAAAATTTGTTTTTTGCCAATGCCATCATACTTCCTTTTGCTCTTGATTTTAGCCTTTTTTGCCAGAAATATTGTAAACTTTGCCGGCAAAGCTTGTCAAGCCGGGGGCCTTTGGCCCTTCAGCTTTCACCACCGGCCCGGCCTTCTCGCCAATTAATACCTTGTCCATACAATTATATCCAAAAATTTTCGGACAACCTGTTGACTTTTACTGGTACCTTTGGTACCATTTACTTGTATACATTTAATTGATTGTGTAGATAAATGTCGAAATGGAGGAGGGGTTGAGATGAAATCGACCGGTATTGTGCGGAAGGTAGACGAGCTGGGCCGGGTGGTTATCCCCATTGAACTGCGGCGCACTCTGGGCATCGACGAAAAGGACGCGCTGGAAATCTATGTGGATAACGAAAAAATTATCCTGAAAAAATATGAACCCGCCTGTGTTTTCTGCGGCAACGCCTCGGACGTGATCCACTACCGGGGCAAGCTGGTTTGCCGGGAGTGCGCCCTGGCCATGTTCCAGAACACCCAGGCCATGTAATGTTGAGACTGCCTGGAGGGCATAAAGAACTTTTTTTGCATTACAAATGTATTACATATATTGCATTGCACCTGTTTCCCGCCGGAATCGTGCGGTATTACGGGGTCATAAAAAGGGAGGTCTACCACCTCCCTTTTTCATGTTTTTTATTTTAGTTTGCAGGAAAGACCCTCAACAGCCGCAACAGGGGACCCCGCATGTAAATATTTGGATCATTTTGCCAGTAACCTGTAACCACCACTTTACGGCCTGCATTTTGCTGCAAGAAAGACTGCAATACCCTGTTTGCCGCCTCGGGTATCAACACATACTTTGCCTCATCCACCACCAGTTCCCAGTGGGGCTTTTCCAGCTCAACCCACTGCAGAGTGCCAGAAAGAGTAACAGTTTCCTCAAACAGGCCCAGAGCCTCGGCCAGGCGCAGCAGGGCTACCGCGGCCTGAGCACGCGTCACCAACTCGGCCGGGGCAAATTTGTTCCCGGGCAGGCCATGCATCAAACCTCCCATGTAAACCGCCCCCACCGCACCGCGGGCCCAGTTGGGAACACTATTGCTATCGGCAAAGGGCAGCCCGGATGGGGCCTGCGGAAAACCGGCCAGCCTTTGCAGCAACACTGCCAGTTCCTGTCTCGTAATGCCGGCATCGGGCCGGAAACTGCCGTCCGGATAACCCGTACAATAACCGGCTTTTACAGCCGCCCCCACCGCACCGGAGAACCAGTCCTCCGGTCGGACATCTTTGAACTGTACCTCTCCGGCAGCCACCGGAGACAGACCCATAAGCCTTTCAAGCAAAACAACCATTTCCGCCCGTGTCACCGGCCGCTCGGGCGCAAACAAACCGGGGGCCACCCCTTCCACTACGCCGCGGGCGGCCAGCAAGCGCACCGCTTTTTCCGCCCATTGTCCCACCGTATCGTTAAAGTTTAATTCTTTTACAAACACCGCATACCGGGAAAAAGATTTGAGCTCCACCACCACAGCACTGTTCTGCCGGTCATAGCGCCCACCTACGGGCAACCAAACGCCATTCTCACTCAACCTGTAAACCAGGCAGGCACGCCAATCCTCTCCCGGCAATTCCCTGGACATAATTTTAAAGGAAACCCGCACCGGTTTGGCCAGCGGCTGGCTACTTTCCAGCTCAAAAACCGGACTCACGGCCTTACAACCGGCCGGTGTGGCAATTGTTCCAGCCACCTGCTGCACTGTTACAACGGTGCCCCGGGGCATTGCTCCCTCCGGAATAAACATTACCAATTTCCCATCCAGCAGAGACTCCTGCTGCGCGGCACCATTGCTCTGCACTTGCACGGCATTTGATGCGATAACTTCCTGGGAGATAGTTGCTGCACCCCCACCGCTACTGCTGCCGCCACCGGAAACAATAGCATCCTCTGTGCGGAAAGAAAAACTGCAAACCCCATTGGCCTGGCCGGCAAAATCTATTACCGCCCCCTGGGCCAGCTTAATTTCATAACGGCCACCTTTTGTCAGTGCAAGGTTGTTGAAGGCAACAATCCTGCCCGTATCATCCAGGCTTACCGTCCAGCCATTTACCGGTACACTGTTGCGATATACTGTTATCTGCCTATCATCCAATTTACTGATTAGCTTATTGCTGCGGATAGTAACTGCCGTAGTAGTGGAAACATCCACCGCTTGATCTGCCGGCTGCGGCGTGAGTAACAGGTTTTCAGCTTTAGCGGCTTCTAACAGTGCCGCCGCATTCAGCGTGCCGCCGCTTCTCACCTTGCCGGCCAGAGAACCCAAAGGCCGCACTGTATCCGCCAGCATAGCAATAGCCCGGTCCGGTTGCGCATCCAGAACAGAGAAAAGCAACCCGGCCGCCGCACTCACCAAAGGTGTGGCCATGGAAGTGCCATCCCAGCTGGCATAGGGGCTATCCTCCTGCCACCAGGGCCAGGACAAGGCATTTAGCACCACGCGGGCACCCTGGCGCGGCCGCAGCACATCGGTAAAATACGTGCCATCCAGCACACTCCAGGATTCCCCTGTGTATGGCCATCCCACACCCGACACAGCGCTTACCGCCTCACCTGGCCCACACTCCCGCACAAAATCAGCTTTTAAATAATTCAGGTAAAAGTTACTGTGCTCAATTAACAAACCCGCATCACGACCACAGAGCAACAGCCTGCCTCCTGAATCCAGATAATACTGCAGGCTTGCCAGATCGTTATCTGTAAGGTTGGGTACGGGAGGTAAACCTTGCCCTTCCCTTTCCGCACTACCCAGAGAATGCCCGGTCAGCCAGAGCACCGCGCTGTACACCTCACTGTTCACACCGGGCCCATCCTGACCCTGCGGCACCGAGTAAAGCTCATAAACATACCCCGCTGTAGAGAGGGCGTTTAAGTAGGGAATTTCGGCTGAAAAACCCAGCTCTTCGCCCCCCGGACCCTGGTCATCATCCACCACCAGAATGGGCTTCTGCTGCGTTTGCTGCGGAGTGAGCTGCCAAAAACCGTAAACCGCCCCAATCACACTCTTATACACCGCACCGTCCACACTTGTCCCAGAGGATGGGTCATTCAAATCCTCGGCCCCCAAACCCCAGTACATCGCTTTATAAGAACCATCCACAGCCAGGGCCAGGCCGGCACCACTGTATTCCGGCACAGTACTCCAGATATCCTGCCCCGGTGCTGCCATGAGCACCGAACTGGGCCCGAAATTGGAAAACTCCGCCAGTTGGCCCTGCCCATTCAAAGCAGCCACACTGACCACATTGGCCAGTGCTGGATAAAGCTTTCCTCCATAAGTGTTATTCACGCAAAAACCGGCCGGAAAGCTGGGGGTTTGGTCATTATTGTCACCCAGACCATCTTCGCCCCCGTTACCAGCAGCCACCACAAATAAAACACCGGGATGCGCTTTTATCGTCTGGTACAGCGTGAGGTCAAACTCATTAGTTACCAGGCTCAAGTTGATAATCCTCGCCCCGTGCTGAACAGCGTATTCAATACCGCTCACGATGGATTCAGTGGTTCCCACACCCCTGTCGTCCATTACTTTCACGGCCATAATGCGCACACCCGGGGCCAGTCCGGCACCCCCCCTGCCATTATTCAGCGCTGCCGCAATAATCCCCGCCACATGTGTGCCGTGACCATTTACATCCATGGGATCGTCATCTGGCAGCGGTGCGTCGGCATCGGCACCGATAACATCATATCCTATGCCTGTCCACAAGCTGTCCCGCAGATCTTCATGAGTGTAATCCACCCCTGTATCCAGGATCGCCACAATGACATTGTCTTTCCCCCTGGTGGTTGCCCAGGCCTGTGTGGCGCCAACACCGAAATCATCGTCCAGCAGAGCCCATTGCCTTTCCAGGAGCGGATCCACTTGCCCCCCGCTTGTATCACAAAGCCGGTAAATATAGTTGGGTTGCACCCACTCCACAGCCGGATCCCGCTGCAGAACCGACACAGCCTGCAGCACGTCCAGCCCCGTATTCATCAGCACTGCTCCCCCGAACAGCGCCTTCTCTTCTTTCAAGCCGGATAGGCGCTTTGCCGTCAAGGCCCTTGTGTCTGGCGCCATACCATTTTTAAATCTAACAATAACCTGGCCTTGTACCCAACCATCCTGCGCACCGGAACCCGTATCCAGTTCCTGCCCGGCAGCAGTCCCCAGCATAAGCAGCAAAAGCACACTGGTTAAAAAAACCACTAGCAATTGGCGCTGCAGCATTGCCAAACCTCCCCAGGCAATCATGTAATTTTATGCTTAATTAGTTGGTTTCGAAAGTAAACAAAAAGAATCCTCCAGTATTCGACCAAAAGCGATTATAATTAAAAATTCCCCAAAGAAAAAGGATCGCAACAAAAAGCGGTCCCTCAGTTTTCATTCCGTCATCTATTCTTCCCCGCTCAACCTGGCCGCCAGCCGGTAGAGCTGGCGGCGGGACAGACCCAGCCGGCGGGCGGCTTCGGCTGCCGCATCGCGCCGGGAAAGCCCTCCGGCAATAAGCTCCCGCAGCAGGGTGCGGACCGGGTCGGGAGGAGCCAGAGCCTCCCCTTCCACCGGGGCCAGAACCGGTCCCCCACTTGCCGATGGCGCTGCCGGCACCTGTGCCGTACCAGATGGCGCCGGGTCTTCCGCCAGTCCCCAGGCCGGTAGCAGTGGCGCATCCGGCAGCGTGCCGGCCCCCTGCCGTCCCGAGTCAAGACCAGCATGTACCCGGTGATCCAGCGCACGCCGCCCCTCCTCCGGCGCCCCTTCCACCACCAGGGTGAACTCGCCCTTGAGCGGCCGGCCGCTGAAGTACTCCACCGCCCCGGACAGGGTGCCCCGCCAGATCTCCTCGTGCAGCTTGGTCAGCTCCCGGGCCACGCAGATGCGCCGGTCGCCCAGCACGGCCAGCATATCGGCCAGGGTTTTGTCCACCCGGTGCACCGCTTCGTAAAAGACCAGGGTGCGCCGCTCCCCGGCCAGATCGGCCAGCGCCCGCCGCCGCTCGGCCGCCCGGGCGGGCAAAAAGCCCTCGAAGCAGAAGCGCTCCGCCGGCAGGCCCGACACCACCAGGGCAGCTATGGCCGCCGTAGCCCCGGGCACGGGCACCACCTTTAGCCCGGCCTCAACCGCCAGAGCCACCAGTTCGCTGCCCGGGTCGGAAATACCGGGCATGCCGGCATCGGTGACCAGGGCGATGCTGCGTCCCTCCTGCAGTTGCCGCACCAGCTGCGGCCCTTTGCTCTTCCAGTTGTGCTCGTGGAAACTGGTCAAAGGCACATGGATGTCGTAGTGGGCCAGCAGCTGGCGGGTGCGCCGGGTGTCCTCGGCGGCCACCAGATCCACCCCGCGCAGCACTTCCAGGGCGCGCAGGGTGATGTCGCCCAGATTGCCAATGGGCGTAGCGCACAGGTAGAGCGTGCCGCTGACCGGTGCGGCTGTATCCGCCTTGGGTTTGCCAGTCACCATGACCATACCTCTTTACGCTAAAATGGCTATTTCCGTGCAGGTTTCCCTGCCGTAAAGCAGCAATAATTATTTTTCCTGACCGCCGAAGTCCGGCGACTGACGACTGCTGCCCCGCAGCAGGGCCAGGCAAAACAGGCATTCCTGCTCGCGCAGGCTACCAAAGGCGGCATGGCAGACATGAAACCCCTGCCGGTACAGCGTGCCCAGCTGGCCGCCGGCCGGGGCCCGCGTCCCGGCCGCCCCGCCGGTCCCTTCCCGGGTCAGGGCGGCCAGGGCTTCTTTCAGCCGCCCGTTTTCTTCCTCCAAAAGCTGGGCGTAGCGCTTAATCCTGGAGAAGTCCTGCAAGATCTCCTGCATCCGCATCTCGGTCTGCCGCAGCAGCAGGCCCAGGGGCTGTGTCATCTTCCTTGACCCCTCCCTTGGGAGCGATCTGCTCCCGGGTATATTCCTGCACCACCCTGGTTTCCTTCAGTTCCACTGAAACCGTATTGCGAAAAATATTGATCCCGGTCACCCGGCCCTCGCCCTGGGGCGTGATCACCCGGCTGCCCACCTCGGGGAAATTGGCCCGGGCCTGCTCGTAGACCTCATTTTCATATTTCAGGCAGCACATCAACCGGCCGCAGATGCCCGAAATCTTGCCCGGGTTGAGGGAAAGGTTCTGATCCTTGGCCATGCGGATGGACACCGACTCAAAGTCAGCCAGCCAGGTGGCGCAGCACAGCTCACGGCCACAGCAGCCCAGCCCGCCCAGCATCTTGGCCTCGTCCCGCACGCCAATCTGGCGCAGCTCGATGCGGGTGCGGAAGACAGCTGCCAGATCCTTGACCAGTTCGCGAAAGTCAATGCGCCCGTCGGCGGTGAAATAAAAAATGATCTTGTTGCCGTCAAAAGTCTGCTCCACACCCACCAGCTTCATGGGCAGGCCGTGGGCGGCGATTTTCTCCAGCGCGATCTGGTAGGCCTGCTCCTCTTTTTCCCGGTTCAGTTCCAGCTGCTGCCGGTCTTCGGCCGTGGCCCGGCGCAGCACCGCCTTGAGCGGCGCCACGATTTCCTCCTCGGGCACCTGGCGCGGCCCCACCACCACCTCGCCGTACTCCACCCCCCGGGCGGTCTCCACAATCACCCCGTCCCCCGCGGCCAGCTCCAGCCCGCCCGGGTCGAAATAATATATCTTGCCCGCTTTTTTAAAGCGCACTCCCACTACCTGTTGTTCCAACCGGATCACTCCCACATAATATTACCAGATCGATCAGCTCGGCCAGATAGGCCTCCAGGGCCAGGCGGATGTTGGCCCCGCCGGCGATGGCTGCACCCAGGCGGCGGGTGCGCTGCAGGGCCTGTTCCAGCAAAAGGGGCGGCCAGCACCGCCCGGCCCGCTCCAGATGGGTGCGGTGCTCTGGAGCGGTGAGCAGCAGGTCCTCCCGTCCGGTCTGCTGCCAGACCAGGGCATCCCGCCAGAGCAGACCCAGGGCTTCGGCCACTTCCCCCCAGTAAGCCCGGTCCTCGCCAGGCGGCGGCAGGGCCAGGGCGGCGGCCATATCGCCCTGCTGCACAATCTGCCAGAGGTTTAAAGCCACCGGCCAGCACCCGGCCCCGCCCTGCTCCCAAAGCTCCCGGGCCCGCCCCAAACTGCCGCCGCTGCGCAGGGCCACGGCGGCCAGCTCGCCCCGGGGCCGGCCGGTAATGGCGGCCAGCGCTTCCTCCAGCTCGGCGGGCGGCAGGGGGGCCAGGGCAAAATGCTGGCAGCGGGAACGCACGGTGGGCAGCACCAGGCGGGGGTTCTCGCTGATCAGAATGAACACCACGTCCGGCGGCGGGTCTTCCAGGGTTTTTAAAAGCGAATTGGCCGCCTCCCGGGTCATCTTCTCGGCCTGCTCCAGCACCACCACCCGGTGGCGGGCCAGGCGCGGGCCGTCCTGCACCTCGAGCTGCAGCTGGCGCAGCTGCTCAATTTTGATACTGGCCCCCCGGGGGGTTACGGTCAGCCAGTCGGGATGCTGGCCTGCCGCGGCATGGCGGCAGTGGTCACAAAAGCCGCAGGCGTCGCCCTGCTGCGGCTGGCGGCAGAGCAGGGCGGCGGCCAGGGCCCGGGCCAGGGTTTTTTTGCCCACCCCGGGCGGGCCGGTGAGCAGATAGGCATGGGCTACGCGCTCCTGCTGCAGGGCACCGCGCAGGGCCTGCAACACGGTGCGGTGGCCGTATACTGCTTTTAGCTGCGGAACCGGGCCACGTGCTTTCCCCGGCCCCCCGGCAGCCAGGCCGGTATCACCGGGCTGGCTTACGGATTTCCTGGTTTCTTTTTTAGTTTTACGGGCCATTATTTTCATCCTCTTGGCGCTTGCGGGCCATCTTTTTTATCCCCATGTCTATTGCTTACTGCAACGGCGTTATTCAGCTACCTCCCGCAGTTCTTTGCTCACTTCATTGTAGATACGCTGGTGCAGTTCTTCCACCGGCAGGGTGGCATCCAACACCACGAACTGTTCCGGCCGGCGGGCGGCCAGCTCCAGGTAGCCCTGGCGCACGGCGGCCAGAAAGCTCTCCCCCTGCCGCTCCAGCCGGTCCCGCTGCGGCCCCAGGCGCTCCAGGGCCCGGGCCGGCGTGATGTCCAGCAAAAACTGGCGGCGGGGCGCCAGGCTGCCGCTGGCCAGATAGGCGGCTTTTTCCAGCACGTCCAGGGGCAGGTGCCGCCCGTAACCCTGGTAGGCCAGGGTGGAGGCGGTGAAGCGGTCGGCCAGCACTACCTGTCCCCCGGCCAGGGCGGGCAGGATTTGTTCGCCGGCCAGCTGGGCCCGGGCGGCCAGAAAAAGGAAGAGTTCGGCGGCCGGGGTAATGGAGCGATCCGGGCTTTCCAGCAGCAGGCGGCGCAGCTGTTCGCCCAGGGGGGTGCCGCCCGGTTCGCGCACCGCCAGCACGCGGTGGCCGTCTTGTTCCAGGGCCCGGGCCAGCAGGCGGCACTGGGTGGTTTTGCCGGCGCCGTCGATGCCTTCGAAGACGAAGAAGCTCATTTTTGTTCCCTCGCGGTGTTGCTAACTTGTCTATTGCGGATACGCATCCCGGCCTCGCCTTACTGCCGTGTACCGGCGGGTGCGCATCCCGGTCCCGCCTTTTAGGCCGAATGCCGACGGGTGCGCATCCCGGGCTCGCCCGAACTGCGCACCGGGCAGCACCGGCGGCTCGGCCGCGGGCGGGCCGGGCCGCCCCGGATTCGACGTCCTGTCTCAACCGGGGCTGGCGCGGACGTCCTGTCCGCGCCTCCCGGCCCGCTGCCGCAACCTCGCCGGGTGCTGCAACCGGTGCTCCGGACGGGCTCGCCCGGGATGGGCGCACCCGCATGTGCACACGAACGTCAGCCCGGAGAGGCGCGGCAGTTGTCCGAAGCGAGCGCGGACACTGCCGCGCCGGACACTGTCTGCCGGCGCAGTGCGGCAGTTATCTGCAGCACTAACTGTTCACTACCACCCGCACGGTGCGGGCGGTGGGGTCGGAGAGGCCGTGTATGTTTATGCCGCAGCACTGCGCCCAGAGCATGGTTTCCACCACGGCCGGGGTAATTTCCTCCCCCGGGATGATGAGGGGAATGCCCGGCGGGTACAGGGCGGCGTATTCGGTGCAAATTTTGCCCACCGCTTCGGCCCAGGGTACAATTTGGGAAGCCGCCTGCCAGGCCCGGCGGGGTGTGAGCACCGGGCGGGGCAGGTGCCGGGCCAGCTGCTGCAGGAGCTCCCCGGG
>NZ_JBRAJI010000064.1:0-10597 GCF_052744395.1 Desulfurispora sp.
ATGTCCAGGGCCGGGGCCGGTGTGCCGCTGGCCGTGCGGTCCAGGCCGGGGTGGGGCTGGTGGCCGGTCATGGCCGTGGTGCGGTTGTCCAGCACCACTACGGTAATATCCGTGCCGTTGTACACGGCGTTGATCAGGCCGGGGAGGCCGGTGTGGAAAAAGGTGGAGTCCCCGATAAAGGCGATGGGTTTGCGCTGCGGCTCGGCCCGCTTCAGCCCGGCGGCAATGGTTATACCCGCGCCCATGCACAGGCAGGTATGGGTGGCCGAGAGAGGGGGCATGACCCCCAGGGTATAGCAGCCGATGTCGCCGCAGAAGATCACGTCCAGGTCGGCAGTGGCCTGCCGGGCGGCGTAGAAGGAAGCCCGGTGGGGGCAGCCGGCGCACAGCACAGGCGGGCGCAGGGGCAGGGCGGGTGCGGCAGCGCTGCCGGTTTGGCCGGTGGATGCGGTGCGGGCGGCCTCGATCTGCTGCTGGCTGGAGCAAGGTGTTTTAGCGGCGGGCTGGACTTTTCCGGCCGTTTCGGGACCGGGTTCTGCTGGCAGCTGGTGGCTGCATGTGCCGTCCGGGAGAGCGGTATCTTCCTGGTTTTTTTTGCCCTCAGGGGTTTCCCCTGCGGGCAAGGAGTATAAACGAGCAGCATCCAGGGCCAGGCGCCGGGCAAACTGCTCCAACACGCGCCGCACTTTGTCCACATCCAGTTCGCCCTCCCGGGGCACCAGGCCGTCCAGCTTGCCCGACACAGTCACGGGCAGCTGTTCCCGCCAGGCCAGCAGGGCCACCTGCTCTTCCACCACGGGGTAGAGTTCTTCCACCACCAGTACATGCCTGACCCGGTGCAGCAGTTGCCGCACCGGCTGCTCAGGCAGGGGGTAGGGTGTACCGATGTGCAATACGGTGGCCTCTATGCCCGCCATCTCCAGCGCTTCCAGCACATAACCCGTGCTGACCCCGCCGGCGATGATGCCCAGCGGCCCGGCGGCCTGCTGTTCCAGGCGGTTGAAGGGCGACTGCTGCAGAATTTCCCGGGCGGTGTCCTGCCGGGCATTCAGCCAGGGGTGGCGGCGGGCGGTCAGGGAAGGCAGGATGACCCAGCGCGGGTCTTTGTCAAAGCCTGCTACCTGCCGCCGTGCCGGGCGGTTGTCGGACAGGGGCACATCCTGACAGACATGACACACCCGGGTGGTGGGGCGCAGCAGTACGGGCAGGCCCAGCTGTTCGGAAAGGTCGAAGGCGTAGCGGGCCATTTCCCGGGCCTCCCGGGGCGTGGCCGGGTCCAGTACGGGCAGTTTGGCCAGGCGGGCCACAAAGCGGCTGTCCTGCTCGGTCTGCGAGCTGTGCGGGCCGGGGTCATCGGCCACCGCCAGCACCAGCCCTCCTTTAATGCCGATATAGGCCAGGCTCATCAGGGGATCCAGGGCCACATTCAGGCCCACCTGTTTCATGGCCGCCAGGGCCCGCGCGCCGGCGTAGGAGGCCCCGGCAGCGGTCTCCAGGGCCACTTTTTCATTGACCGACCATTCAGCGTATATCTTGTGCTCCCCGGCCAGTTCGGCCAGGGTGGCCAGGATCTCCGAGGAGGGGGTGCCCGGATAGGCGGCGGCCACCTGCACGCCCGCTTCCAGGGCGCCGTAAGCGATGGCCTGGTTGCCCATGAGCAATTTTACTGTCACTGGCAATCACTCCTATAGGTGTAAATTGGGCTGGGCAAAGCTGGCTCGAATTGTTCCGGGAGCTTGAGCAGGCGGGCAGGCATCCCCTGTCTGCGGTGGTCGCTGAAGGCAGTGGGTGCCTTATGCGGATGAAGCAGGGGTGGTCTGGGAAGGGGAAAAATAAAAAACCGGGCACCTTGAGCCCGGTTTTCCTGTAAGCAATCGCTACTCCGGTGTTTTTTGGAAAAAACAAAAAACACCCCTCATCTCGGCCCCGGCTCTGCTCAGCTCTGCTCCGCTCGGCTGGTTATGCAGTTGTCGTTCCGACCGGTCTTTGTACCGGTATAGCTTTACTGGTTGCTCCACTTGGCCAGCGCAACGATACACTGTTGCAGCGCTGATGGTTACTCTGCTCGAAACTAATTATATTGTCTGTAACCTGTGTCGTCAAGACTGAATATAATAGATTTTTGTCCCGCTCCCCGGGGATTGACTTTGCCGCCCGCTGGCGGGGCAGGTGCCAGGTATAAACATGATCAAGACCGCCCATAAGGGCGGCTTTAGAGTAGGTCTATCAATTCTTCTACGGTCAGCCCGGCCTGGTTGAGGATGGACTTAACAACAATGGGGCTAAGCACTTCGCCTGCATGTACCGGCACCGTGACGAGCGGGCTTCCCGGTCTGGACAGGTGGTGATGACTACCGGATACTCTCACCACTTCAAACCCTGCCCTCTGCAAGGCTCTTAAAATTTCCTTTCCTGTCACTCGGGGTAGCCGTGTCATACAACACTTACCTGCACTTCTGCAAATTCCACATCGCTGTCAGGAATCGGCTGGCCTATTGCCTTAGCTGCCTCAAGGTAGCCGGTTATAGCTTCCTGGATACGCTCCAGAGCTTCTTCTCTGTTTTTACCCTGAGTGATACAGCCAGGTAGTGCCGGCACAGTGACGACAAACACCTTTTCATCCGGGCACCATTCTAGGATTACTTTAAACCTGCGCTGCATTTTGGTTTTCCTCCCTTGCGGCAGAGTGCAGGTATACTGAAATTTGGGGCCATTACTTTTTAATATATCATAGCACAGCGCAAAAGATAAGCAATGCGGTAAAAACACAAAAGGCTTCCTTAATTACAGAAGCCTTGTCAAACCTGGAGCGGGCGACGGGACTCGAACCCGCAACCCCCAGCTTGGGAAGCTGGTGCTCTACCGTTGAGCTACGCCCGCCTGCAGTTAAATAGTATACCATATTTGGCGCCTTTGTCAATGGAAAAGGCGTTTGCGGGGCCGCACCGGCAGCGTGCCGAAAAGATGCCGGATGCAGGAAGAGCAGTGGTCGAAAAAACCCGGGCCGGCAAAAAGCACCTGCCGGCCCGGGCAGGTGCTTAAAAAGCGGGGTTTTACTCCTCTTCCCTTTCACCCTCATCTTCATCCCGCCAGGGATGGCAGGGCGGGCAGGGCGGTTTGTCGCAGGGCGGGTCGCAACAGGGCAGGCCGTCCTCGCAGCGTTTGGCGCTGACAAAGACCGAATCTGTGGGACGGAAGGCAAAGATCTTGATCAAAAACATTTTGTTGGTGGCGCAGACCGGAAAGAGCCATTCGCCGCACTCGTCGGTGAAGGTGTGCCCTTCCGAAGTCAGCTGGACATGACAGTCGCAGGGGTCTACCGGCTTGCCGCAGGTGTCTTTAGCCGGCAGGGAAAAGATCTTGACCACGGCGCCCTCCACGGGCTGGCCGTTGCAGTCAATCACCCGCCCGTGCAGTACCGAACGGTTTTCGTCACACAGGGTCAGGTTGCCCACATCCACCTGTTTGCCCGGCGGCACGTTTTTTATTCTGTAACGGGTTAGCCTGAAGCTCATAAAATAACCTCCCGACACGATATTCTGCCTCATCATACGTGTCCGGGAGGCGGATGGTGTTAAATTTACGGCAGGTATGTTCTGCCAGTTGAGGCTGCCGGTCCAGCGGGCCGGAACTGGTGGATTATTTCAATATCCCGATTTCCCGCTGCAGGTCGGTGTTCACCCAGATGCCATCGAAGCCCGCGGGGTCGGGGTCGGCCACCGCCACGTAAATCCATTTGCCCTTGACCTGGGTGACCACGCCGTCAAAGCCGTTGTCCTCGCCGTCGCGGCGGATGAAGACGCGTTTGCCCTGCAGAAACTCCATGGTCATTCCTCCTGTTCCGGTGGTGTATCCTGTGCGTACGCCTATTACCCGGGCGCGGCCGGCTGCCCAGAGCAGATTCGCGAGCCGCAAAATTCGCCCGGATAACCCCCGCCTGGGGGAAGCGGGAGAGGCGTCATCTTTTGAGCCTGGTTTTGTGCACCAGCCAGATAATCACTATGGCCAGCACCAGCAGGGTGATGAACCAGGTTAAAAGGCGCGGGGCGAAATAGTGGTAGCCAAAGGGCGTGTAGTAATAGTTGGGCTGGAAAAAGAGCCGGGCGTACCAGGGCAGGCTCCAATAATAGTCATGGTAGTAGTAAGGTGGCCGGGGCACTTTTCCGTACACGCCCACCGGCGGTTTGTACGGGTACTTGATCTTGTCCTGGTAGGCGGGCAGATCCCAGCTGCCGCTGTAGGAACCGGTGGCTGTGCGGTAGGAGGTTGTGCCCGTGCTGTAGCCTTTGCCGGTCTGGCCGTAGTCCTGGCTTAAAGCGGGCGGCGTGCTGCTGCGGGGGGTGGTGAAGCTCTGCTGACCGGTGCTGTATCCTCCTCCGGCGCTGTGCTGGCCGCCGCCCGGGCTGTTGGTGGCTGCCGGGGCCGGGCTGTTCTCCGGCAAAGCGGCTCCCGGGGTAGTGGTTTTGCCGCCCGCCGCATTGCCCGAAGTGGTGCCGGACAGTCCGGAGCCGCTTTGAGTGCTGCGGGAGGAGGAAGCGAAGAAACCTCCCCAGCTTTTGCTGCTGCCCGAGGAGCCGAAAGAGCTGTGGCTGCTGCTCAAGCCGCCTCCCCGCGGGGCGCTGGAAAAACTGCTGCGCCCCCCGCCGGAAAAGCCGCCCCGGCCGCCCCGGGCCAGGGCGGCGGCCGGCCAGACCAGGGCGGCCAGCAGGAAGGCCAGTAGGCACAGCCAGGCCAGGCTGCGGGGAGGGGTAGTGCGGGTATTTTTCATGATTAATCCATCCCGGTTTATTTTTTAGAAGAGAACTGGCGGCTACTGGCCCAGTTCCTTCTTCAGGGCGGCCAGCTCGTCTTCCACGGCCGCCTTGCCGGCCTCGGCCTGCAGACGGGCGAATTCATCCTCCAGGGTGTTGTTTACCGCCAGGTTGGTGGCCCGGGCTTCGGCCTCCAGCCGGTCCACCTTGTCCCGCATGCGCTCGAAGTCGCTCAAAGCGTCCAGCCGGGACAGTTTTTGCACGGCCTGGCCGGCTTCTTTCATGGCTTTGGCCCGCCGTTGGCGCAGCACCAGTTTTTCGCGTTCATCCCGGGCTTTCTGCAGCTTTTCCTCCAGCTGGCGGTAGCTTTGGCGCAGCTCGGCCACCACTTTTTCCTGCTCGGCCAGCTGCAGTTTCAGATCGGCCAGCTTTTGCTCGGCGGCCTGCTTGCGCTCTAAAGCGATGCGGGCCAGGTCGTCCCGGTTTTGCTGCACAGCTACCCGGGCCTGGCCAAGCCAGGACTGGATTTCGCTTTCGGCAGCCGCAATTTTTTGCCGCAGCTGCAGTTCATCGGCTACGGCCCGGTTGACCTGCAGGTTGAACTCTTTAAGCTGTTCCAGGGCCCGCTCGATGTACAGGTTGAGCATTTTTTCCGGGTCTTCGGCCCGGTCGATTAGATCGCGGAAATTGGCTTCCAGAAGGTCTTTTAATTTGCTGAACAGTCCCATGTGCCGCCCGGACACCGTTAAAGCTTGCAGGGAGTATAAACAGTCTGCATGATCGTATGGCTGCGCCTGTTCCCCTGTGCCCGCAGTGCCGGGCTGTCCCTCCTTTCGTTAAAAACCGAGTCAGTGTTTTTTCATGCGGCGACAAAAGTAAGCAGAAGTAACTGGAAGCTCAACGCTGATGTCTGACGTCCGAAGTCCGACGCCCGTTAAAAGATGCTGGCACCGATGATCTGGCTCACCGCCAGGGAAAAGACCAGGGACAGCGCCCCCACTGCCACATTGCCCCCGGCAATTTCCCGGTTGACGTTGAGGCGCGGGGTGAGCCATTCAAAGACCGGGTAGACTAAAAGCAAAAGCACCATGCCCAGAAGGCCCCAGACGATCGTGTCCACGGCACCCGTGTTGCTCAAAATGGCATAGTGCATAATGTTGGCCATGCCCAGGATCTTGCCGCCCAGGGCCAGCGCCGCCGCCACATTGCCTTTGGCGATTTCCTCCCAGTCGTTGTAGCGGGTGAGCCGGGTAAAAATATAGATGGTCAAAAGCACCAGGGCGGTTGTGATTACAAAACAGGTCAGGGCCGATTCCAGTTGCCAGAGCAAATTATCACCGCCTTTCCTTCAGATCAATTATACACCAGATAATTAAGCATTGACATAAAAAATAAAGCTGCCTTTATAGGCAGCTTTATTTGCTGGTGACCCCTACGGGATTCGAACCCGTGTTACCGCCGTGAAAGGGCGGTGTCTTAGACCACTTGACCAAGGGGCCTGGATAATGGTGAGCCATGGTGGACTCGAACCACCGACACCCTGATTAAAAGTCAGGTGCTCTACCGACTGAGCTAATGGCCCACTTGTCATCAGCAATAATGATTGTACACAAAAGGTGCTGGCCTGTCAACTGGCTAGCGGTTTTTTATGCGCAAAAAGAGCTGGTATTTTTGGGCAGGGGGCGCGGCCGGGTGACCGCGCCCCCATAGCGTGTACGCAAGCAATTCTCTTTCCTGGACTGCCGGGCATTTTCTAAAGATCGAATTCCGATGACTGCCGGCCGCTTAAAACAGCTCCTGCAGCACCAGGGTTTGTTCCCGGCCCGGCCCCACGCCGATAATGCCTATGGGTACGCCGCACAGCTCTACTATGCGCTCCAGATAGCGGCGGGCGCTGGCCGGCAGTTCAGCGTAGTGCCGCACCTTGCTGATATCCTCCTGCCAGCCGGGCATTTCTTCATACACCGGTTGGCATTCGGCCAGCTGGGTGAGGGTGGCCGGCAGTTCGCGAATGACCTGCCCCCGGTACCGGTAGCCCACGCACAGGCGTAATGTATCCAGACCGGTGAGGACATCCAGCTTGGTGATGGCCAGGCTGGACAGGCCGTTGATGCGCACAGCGTAGCGGGCAATCACCGCGTCGAACCAGCCGCAACGGCGCGGCCGGCCGGTAGTGGTACCGAATTCGTGGCCTTTTTGCCGCAGGTATTGGCCTGTGGCATCGGCCAGTTCGGTGGGGAAAGGCCCCTCGCCCACCCGGGTGACATAGGCCTTGGCCACGCCAATCACCCGGTCGATGCGGGTGGGGCCCACCCCGCTGCCGTGGCAGGCACCGGCCGCCACCGGATAGGAGGAGGTTACATAGGGGTAGGTGCCGTGGTCGATGTCCAGCAGCGTACCCTGGGCGCCCTCAAAGAGCACATGGCGGCCCGCTTGCAGCGCTTCATCTACGATTACCGACACGTCGGCCACAAAGGGGGCCAGCCGGCGGCCGTAGGCCACATATTCGTCATACAGGGACTGGTAGTCAAAGCCGCTTTCTCCGTAATATTTTTCCAGTAACTCGTTTTTATCCTTCAATACCGCCTTAAGGCGCTGGGCAAAGGCGGGCGGATCAATCAGATCGCACATACGGATACCTACCCGGGCCGCTTTGTCCACATAGGCCGGGCCGATGCCCCGGCCGGTGGTGCCGATTTTGCCGGCGCCCCGCCGCTTTTCTTCACACAGGTCCAGTTTGCGGTGGTAGGGCATGATCACCTGGGTGCGCGGACTGATGCGCAGGTTGGCGGTGGAGATGCCCTGTTCAGCCAGCCGGTCCACTTCCTGCAAAAAGACCGCCGGGTCCAGCACCACGCCGTTGCCCACCAGGCACATTTTTTCCGGATAGAGGATGCCGGAAGGGATCAGGTGCAGCTTGAATTCTTTGCCGTCGACCACCACGGTGTGGCCGGCGTTGTTGCCGCCCTGGTAGCGTACCACCAGATCGGCCTGCGCGGCCAAAAAGTCGGTGATCTTGCCTTTGCCTTCGTCTCCCCACTGGGCACCTACTACAACTACCGATGCCATAATGCTCCCCTCCCCGCTGCCCCGGAGGGCAGCAGTTATATATATTATTATTTACAGGCGCCGCAGGATTTCCCGCGCCGCGATCACGCCGGCGGCCGAAGCCTGCACCAGGCCGCGGGTTACTCCGGCCCCGTCGCCCGCGGCGAACAGATTTTGCACCGCGGTTTCCAGCTGCGGGGTCAGGGTAAGGCGGGAAGAATAAAATTTCACTTCCACACCGTAGAGCAGGGTATAGCGCGAGTAGACACCCGGAGCGATCTGATCCAGCGCCTTGAGCATTTCTACAATGGCCACCAGATGGCGGTAGGGAAAGACCAGGCTTAGATCCCCCGGGGTGGCCTCGGCCAGAGTGGGCACGGTCAGACTCTTGGACAGGCGGCTCTGGTTGGTGCGCTGGCCGGCCAGCAGATCGCCCAGCCGCTGCACAATCACCCCGCCGCCCAGCAGGTTGGCCAGGCTGGCGATGTATTTGCCGTAGGCGATAGGTTCTTTGAACGGCTCGGTAAAGGTCTTGCTCACCAGGATGGCGAAGTTGGTATTTGGGGTCTTTTTGTAAGCGTGGGAGTGGCCGTTCACTGTAATCAGGCCGTCATTGTTCTCCAGCACCACTTCGCCGTAGGGGTTCATACAGAAGGTGCGTACCTTGTCGTCAAAGGTCTTGGAATAATAGATAAACTTGGCTTCATAGAATACCCTGGTCAGCGGTTCCATCACCGCGGCCGGCACTTCCACCCGTACGCCGATGTCCACCGGGTTGATCTCGGTGGAAAGGCCCAGTTTGCGGGCTTCGCCGGCCAGCCATTCGGCCCCTTCCCGGCCGGGGGCTAAAATCACCTGTCCGGCCGAGATGACCTCGCCGCTTTGCAGGCGCACTCCCCGGGCGGTGTGGTCTTCCACCATAACTTCGGCTACCGGGCACTGGGTGCGGATTTCCACACCGGCGGCCAGCAGGTGGTTTTGCATGTTTTGCAGGATTTTCATGCAGCGGCCCGTGCCCAGGTGCCGGATGACCACCGGAATTAACTTGAGTTCGGCGTGCACGGCCTGGCGCTGGAATTTTTCAATCTCGGCCTGCTGTTCCAGTCCGAAGACCTCATTGGGGGCGCCAAACTCCAGGTAGGTTTCGTCCACATAGCGGATCATTTCCATCAGCGCGCTTTCGCCGATGTACTGGTCCAGCGTGCCGCCGATCTCGGTGGACAGGGTCAGCTTGCCGTCGCTGAAAGCGCCGGCGCCGCCCCAGCCGCAGACCGTGGAACAGGGCCGGCAGTGGTAGCACTGGTTGTTTTGTTCCTTGGAGGGACAAAAACGTTGATCCAGATTGCGGCCCTTTTCTAAAATCAGCACCTTCACGCCGGGCTTTTGCCGGGTGAGCTCCAGGGCGGCAAAGATGCCGGCCGGGCCGGCTCCCACAATAACCACGTCATAATTTTTGGACATAGATCATCCCTCCTGACTGGGCGCCATTAGTCTTCTCCAAACCGAACATGGCCTGTGCTTTTGCGCATAAAAAAACCCCAAATGGGCAGCGTGGCGCCTGCGCACATTTGAGTAGAAAAGCGAACTTTGCAGTTTTCATACTGGCTGGCGGTTGTTCCATATTTAGAAGCAAGATAACCACACCACAACATCTTACATGTTAAAGTATAATTTGCCCATTGTCAAGATGTAATACGGGCATGTGCTATATTCAGGCAGCTTCCCCTGCTGCGCCTGTATCCGACAAAGTACCGGTGGCGGAGGCACCTTGATTGGGGACAAAGACCGGGATAAAACAGGAAGGTATTATGATCATTGGCTAAAAATACCAGATAGTTTACATAAAAATGTTAGAGGAATTGGCCGGGGACTGGAGAATTAGAATTGAAATTTGTGCGCGGAATTGGCAAGGGGGGTGCTGCGATAATATAGGAATGAAGGAAATATCTGTGTGCAGGGGCTGGAGTTTTGCCCGAGTGCGCCCCTTTAGCCGGGGGCTCTTTCAAAAAAGGAAGCGGTGAACTGCCGCGCCGAGATGGGCGCCAGGGTGCGGCAGGGAGCCAGTGGCGCAACCGGCCGGTGTAGCAGGAAAAAAGCCCGGTTAGGCGGGCAAATCCACTAATGAGGAGAGGTTAAAAGTGCGAGGCAAACTGAATGCGGTGGGTGTAAAACTGGCCGCCCTGCTGGTAGTGGTGCTGCTGCCCCTGTACAGCGGCATCATGTTGTACAATGCTTCCCGGGAGAGCAAAAACATCCTGGCCCTGCACCAGGAAAAGGCCACCAGCCTGGCCGTGGCCGGGGCGGCGGCAGTGGGGCAGCTGCTGGAGCAGGCTATTGCGAGCGGCCAGCTGACGCCCGAACAGGTCTTTGATGCCAATTATCAGGAAATCCCGGGCACCAACCCCAAGCGCTACCACACGGCCTATGACGGCTGGACCGATGCCCATTTCCCGGCAGTCATTGACCGGTTTTTGCAGGATGAGGATGTTATATTTGCTGCGGCCATGGACCGCAATGGCTATTTACCCACCCACAACAGCAAATACCGCCAGGGCGATTTTAATAGTCCCCAGAACCGCACCAAGCGCATTTTCAGTGATGAAACCGCCAAAAAAGCGGCGGCCAACACTGGCCAGCCCCTGCTCCAGGAATACAGGCGGGATACCGGAGAGATTGTCTGGGATGCTTCGGTGCCCATCCTGGTGCAGGGCCGGCAGTGGGGCGTGTTCCGGGTGGGCTATTCTATACCTGGATCCGTGATACCATCTCACCAATAACCATTTTCAGGCATAATCTGG
>NZ_JBRAJI010000065.1:0-9581 GCF_052744395.1 Desulfurispora sp.
GCCCTGAAGATGCTGCGTAGCTGCCCCGGGGGTAGCCAGGATGCGGCTGTAATGGCGGCCCAGACGCGGCCCGGATGCGGACCCGGAAGGGGGTCCGGGATGGCGGGAAAGATACCATAGAAAATACTGTTGCTCTCTGCCCCAACTGTCACCGCAAAATGCACTCACTGAACCTGCCAGAAGACAAAAGGCGTCTGCAACAAGCCGCGCTGAAAATACTAAATAACAGCGAAAATTAACTAAATAAATACTTGACAAGTATCCATATTCTGCTACACTATAACTGACCGGCAAAATTTGCCGGTCTTTCTCTTTTCAGGCGGGCCCCGGGCCGGTCGGAGCCCGCCCCAAAAAAACGGAGGTGGAACACCATGGCAGTAACTCGCGTGGCAAACGACTGCAACCTGACGCTGGTGCTGCAAACCGGGGTGGATCCACAGGGCAACCCCATCACCAAAAAGAAGACCTTCAGCAACATCAAGACCGGCGCCTCGCACCAGGACGTCTTTGACGTGGCCTCTGCCCTGGCCAACCTGCAGCAGCACGGCGTGAACAAAGTCCTGCGGGCCGACATTGGCGAATTGGTTAATGCCTAAACCGCCCCTTAACTGACGGAACGTGACCCCATTTCCTGCCAGTAACCTGTTTGCGCCAGCCCCGGCAGACGGCTGGCCCCTGTTCAACCGAAGAACACCACACCAGAGGAGGGCAACACCATGGCCAAAGTGCTCCGGATGGTCTTCCGCAACGCCGACGGCAAAGCTGTGACCATCACCTTGAACGACCCCAAGGACAACCTCACCCAGGCCCAGGTTTCCAGCGCCATGGACACCATCATTGCCAAAAACGTCTTCACCAGCAGCGGTGGCGACCTGGTGGAAAAAACCTACGCGGAAGTGGTAGAAACCACCCGCAACACCATTTACGGCACTCCGTAATCCGGCCCCACGCGGGCGGCCGCGCAGCGGCAGGGACAACCCGCCGCTTTTATATTAAAATGCGCCCGGCAAGATTAAGCGGGTGCCAGGCAAAGCCCCGCCCTGCGGAGTCCTGGCTCAACCGATCCACATGTTTAGTGCAGCAGTAAAAAACCTGCCCACACAGTGCCTAAACCTGTCGGCTACCTGTGCCCAAAACAGCCAGCCGGCCGCTGGCCGGTAACTTGTGAGAACAGGCGGTGAACACCCTTGACCGGCGAAGAAGCGCTGAAAACCCAGATCTACCACGTCCAGGAGGACCTCAGAGAAATCAAGGCCGACCTGAAAGAAATGCGCCGCGACCACAGCGAGAGCCTAAAGCGCGTGCACCAGCGGCTGGACGAATTTGCCAACCGGGATCCGGTCTCCCGCCGGGAGTGCGAGCAGTGTCGCCAGGGCTGCGCCGCCCAGGTGGAGCAGAAAATCAAAGAAAGCCGGGGCTACCCGGCCTGGGTGGCCCTGCTGCTCTCCCTGTGCAGCGGCCTGGCCGTGTACGCCCTGACGCGATAGCAGCCCGCAATCTGGACCCCCCCCGTCCGCGCCTGCGCCGGATACTACATGAAAAACAGAACAACCGCCGGTCGGAAAGCGCAAAGCATCCGGGCACTTCCCCCACCGGGTTGGAACAAAGCTCACACCGGAGGTGCCACCAGATGAGTGAAATGGACAGCATCATCATCACCGGCCTGACCATGTGGCTGGTGCAGCTCTGCCGCCGGCAGGGCCTGGACAAATTCTACGTGCCGCCGCTGGCCTTCCTGGTCGCCGGGCTGTGCAGCCTGGCCTGGGCCTGGTTGACCGGGGCGGAGCTTTTGGCCGGCGCCTGGCGTCAGCCGCTCCAGGAGGGCCTCTGGCTGGGCGCCGTGGCCGGCGGTCTGTACGGCTTTGGCCGGGCGGTCTGGCAGGGGCGGGAAGCCGGCCCCCTGGCGGGCCGGGAGCAGCCCCCAGCCCCGGCCAAAACACCTGCCCCGGGGAAAGCGCCCCCAGCCCCGGGGAAGGATTAACCTGCTCCGGGAAAAGGTTGACCGGAATTGACGCAGACACGCCCGTGCAATGGTGCAGTACCAGATTTCCCAAAAGGTTTTGGTAAACATCCGATCTGATCCTGATGGAATTACGTTTATTAATGTGTGTTGAGTTGGATAAGGGTTGACAATATCACAAAAAAGCGCAAAACAAACTCCACCCTGAAATCAAGGTGGAGGTTTTTTTGCCGGAATTTATTTTGCGCAGCTCTGATAACGACAAATTTCGATATACGGGGGTGATGTATAATTTTTGCAACAATGTATGCATAAATATTTTGCCGTGCCGGGCCGGCCGGTATATCCCGGGGCATATGATCGGGCCGGGGAGTGCAGGTTTACTGACCCCACCGGGCATACGGTTGGGCTGGAACTGGAGGTAGTGCTGGGGGCCAGCGAAAAAGCTGCCCTGGCCAGCAGTGTGTGGCGGGTGGACAAGTCAATGCCAGGTTAAATAATTCCAGGTTTGTTACTGGGAAAATTGTGGAGCACCCCGCCATTAACCCGGAAGACGCTACTGAATAATCGTCTTATGCAATTTCAGCACATCTTCCAGCGGTAAACCTGTGATTTTGCTGACCAGCTGCGGATCCAGTCCTTCACGCAGGGCGGCCAGCGCGCTTTCCTGTTTGCCCTGGGCTAGACCCTGAGCAATGCCCTTAGCAATGCCCTGCTTTATACCCTTTTGCTCGGCATCGGCTATACTCTCTGCCAGTATCCGTTCAATATTGGTCACCATAACCTTTCCCTCCTCTGGCCCGGCTTGTTGCAGTATTTCCTCTACTCTGGCCTGTTCTTTCTCCGAGAGATATGGTGCAATAATTTTGCGCAGAAAGGTTTTAAAGCGCTGAAAATCACCGGGTGTCATGTTGCTGAGCACGCGCTGCACCCGGCGCAACGCTTTGAACACCTGCTTTAAGTTGCGGCTTTTGTCCAGCATAAACACGGCGGCTACCAGGTTGGCCAGGCGCAGCAGGTGCTGGTCGCTATATTCATGTACACTGATTAATTTATAGTGGAAGTTGAGCACATACCCGGCAAACTGTTCGCTTTCGGCCAGGATGTCCTGAAAGCAGGTGGCCGCCGTCCAGCGGGGCCTTCCGTTGTACAGCACCAGAGGGATAATGGCCGGCAGGCGAAATACCTTGCTCTCCCGCTCCCGGGGCGGCGTGTTATTAAACACTTCCCGCCAGATTTCCACCATGTACAAAAGCAGGCGAAAGGGCATCAGGTAGTCCACTGTGGACTGCAGTTCCAGCAGGACGTAAAAGATTACAGCACCTTCAGCGCTTTTCATGCGGTAGACTATGTCGGCTTCTTTGTCGGCAAATTCCTAGGTAATGTAGCTTTTGTCCACCAGGATGAGGGCCTGCGAATCAATATTGTGTACCCAGGGGGCCGGGACAAAGCTGCGCAAAAGCTGCAGGAAGGTTTCCTTGTTCTTGAGCAGATATTTGTAGCCCTTGTCGTGCGGCTGGTGGACGGGGTGGGGCATATACAGGCACTCCTTCTGGTTTGATTATATCACGGGGCTGGTAGAATGAGAAGATTTCCAGAAAGTGAAGCCTCTCCCCGTCTACTCTGGGCTGTGTTTAAGTGGCATTATGCACTTCCATGCGCTCGTTGGGGCAAGCCCGGTATCGCCTAGCCGGGCAAAGCGAAAGCTGTTTGCCGCTTTATGTTTATTCATTTACCTCAGGGGTAAACTAAAATAACACCTTATCGAGGAGGCCGATTCGCATGAGCGAACTGGATCAACTGGTCATGGAAAGGTTTGTCGCTATGAAAACGCGCGCGGTGGAGCATTTTGCCCGGCAGCATCCGCACCTGATGGCGGTACTGCAAAAGCTGCTGGGCAACCAGGAAAACCGGGTGGGCATACGGGTGACCGAAAACGGCCAGGTGGCGGGGGATTACACGCTGCACCTGCAGGGAACCACCATCACCGGCGCTGCCAGCGGGGTGCTTTCCCCGGAACTGCACCATCCGTTTGGCCTTGTCATCCGGCCCTATGTGATTGTAGAGCGCCGTGTCCTGGAGCAAATGCTGCAGGAAGAGGACGAGCTCATCTCCCACCCGCTGAGCGCGATCAAGAAATATCTGCCCGAGGTGACGGTGCGGTTTATGCGCGCGGCATAGAAAATCCTGAGAGATGTAGTGAAAAAGGTATTGCTAATTTGTACTGGTAATTGTATAATATATCACAAGAGAAGTGACAAAAGGTGGTGTCCATAGAGAAAGTATTAATATTCACGAACATAACATAATGAATCTAGCCGTCACCCAGACTGCTTTTCGAAAGGTGGTGACAAGGAAAAGCCGGGGTGGGATAAATGTTTTTTCGCGTGGTCCGGACCACCTACAAGGATAAACAGTACAAATATTTGAAGCTGCTGGAAAGCGTGCGGCGGGGCAGGCAGGTGCGGCAGCGCCAGGTTTACAACCTGGGAAATGTCAGTCATTTAACTGACGAGCAGCTGGCCGATCTGGTGTGCCGCCTGGAAAAGGTGATGTCCCTGACCGAGCGTTTGACCGGCTACGAGCTATCCTGGGGAAAGTTTCCGCGCACCTCTTTTCTGCTGGCGCTGGAATTTTGTCTCAACCCCGGGCCCCCCGGTATTGATTGGCAGGTAATTAAAAAATGCTTGCATGAGGAAAAGGTCAGGCGGGTGATTTTCCGCCAGGGGGCCAGCGCTTTTTGGGCCGCTCTTGCGGAACATTGGCCGCATTTCCAGGACGAAAAGAAGCTGGTGGTCTTTACCAGCCATCTGCCGCCAGCCCTGGTTCACGACAAAAACATCTTGCTGGACATAGCTTTTAGCAGCCGGGGGTACCCGCTGAACTACAAAATTGCTGAAGGACTCATCTGTCAGTTGAAGAACTTTCTTTCACAAATAAACGAAAGTTTTACGGACAATACCTTCGCTGTTGTGGCAAGTGAAAGAGCATACAATAACTATGTTCTTCCCGTGTTCCAGCAGGCGGCCGCAGCCGGGCAGGAAATCCTGCTGCACCGCCAGTCCATTAACTGGCTGGGCCGGCTGGTGGGGCAGTCCTGCCGGATGTATTACCTGGATTTGAGCGGCGGCCGGTCGGTGCCGTCCACCGAGGCGGTGCGCCTGGTGGTGGACTACATGAATTACCAGGATGCGCTGCTGGCTGGCCTGGCCGCATTCAGCCAGCAGGCCGGGGACGGCCAGAGCGATATAATGGACATTTTAATTACGTCATATTTCTTCAAGCAGTGCCTGCAGCACCATGTGGATCTGGCTCTGCTGCAGCAAAAATAAAAGCTTGTGCTCAAAGGCTTTCAGGCAAGCGGCTTTGGGCCGCGGGCCGCACGAGGAGGGGTAAAAATGAATTTTGACAAACGGCGCTGGGTTTTTCTGATTCTGGGGTTGGCCCTGCTGCTGCTGTTTTATCTGGCTCCCCAGTTTGCGCCGGCGGTGGACCCGGCCGGCAAACAGTTTGAGCTGTCGCGGGCCGGTCAGGCGGCCCTGGGCCTGTTCCTGCTGGCCGGTATCTGGTGGGTGTTTGAGGTTATACCCATTGGTGTTACAGCGCTGGCCATTGGTATACTGCAGCCCCTTTTTGCCATCAGACCGGCCAAAGAGGCCATGAAGGACTTTATGGATCCTACAGTTATGTTTATTCTGGGTTCCCTGCTGGTGGGGCTGACCTTTTCCAAGGTGGGTCTGACCAAGCGTCTGGCCTACCGCATGCTGGTGGTGGTGGGGGAGGATACCAGTAAAATATTGCTGGGATGTTTTGTGCTCACCGCTTTGTTAACCCACATTATGGCGCACACTGCAGTGGCCGCCACGGTCATTCCCATCCTGGCAACTATTCTGGCTTTGTATAGTGAAGGAGACACCAGTGGTAAGCCGACCAAATTTGGCAAGGCGCTCTTTATTGGCATGGCCTATACTGCCGGCGCGGGCAGTATTTGTACCCTGATGGGTGGGGCGCGCAACCCGGCTGCTGTGGGCTTTTTCAAGGAGTTTACCGGGCAGGATATTTCTTTCACGGCGTACTCGCTGCACATGCTGCCCATAGGCTGGGCACTGGTCTTCTTGCTCTGGCTGCTCATGCTGGTGTTCTTTAAGCCAGAGAAGAAAAGCATTCCCGGCTTGCGGGCCCGGGCGCAAAATCTGTATGAGCAACTGGGGCCCATGAGCCGTGAGGAGAAATTTGTGGCGGTTGCTGTCACCCTGGCCCTGGCTGTGCTGGTGGCCCAGGCTGTGGTGCCTGCTCTGAAAGGTATTGATCGTTCCATACCTTTATTACTGGCCGGACTGTTGTTCTTTGCCACCGGCATACTGGATGTGCAGGACCTGGAGAAGAAAATACCCTGGAACGTGCTGCTGCTCTTTGGTGGGGCCATGAGCATTGGCTTTGCTCTCTGGAAGACCGGGGCGGCCCAGTGGATGGCGGTGAAGTGGCTTTCCATGCTCCAGGGCGCTCCCTGGGTGGTGTTCCTGATTGGCGTGGCGTTTTTGGTATTGATCATGACCAACTTCATCATGAATGTGGCGGCCATTGCCATTGTCCTGCCGGTGGCCTTGGTGATTGCTAAATATCTGGGGGTTAACCCCGAGCTGATCCTGTACGCTTCGGTGACATCGGCCGGCTTGCCGCTGCTGTTGCTGATTGGCGCTGCCCCCAATGCTATGGCCTATGAATCCAGGCAGTTTTCCACCGGTGAGTTTTTCCTGGCCGGTATACCCGGTTCGATTATAGTGCTGGCGATCATCGTGCTGTTTGCTTTCACCTACTGGCCGCTGGTGGGCCTGACCCCTCTGCTGAAATAGTCTGGTGCGATAAAAATGGAAAAAGCAAGGGAATGAGCCCGTTCCCTTGCTTTTTTGTGCTCAAAGCGCCTGGATTCATTCCGGCCGCTGTGGGCGGGTGAGCACCAGGACATTTTCCGGCAGGCGGGGCAGTTCCAGGTGCACCGGTTCGCTGATGTGATCGGTCTTTTCCGCATCGCGGAAAAAGCCCTGCAGAATCACTTTCTGGCCGTACGGCAGCAGGGTGGGCAGGTGGTCGGGCAAATAAAAAAAACCGTCACAGGTTTGCCCTTCTTTGAGCCGGGCCGGCAGCGGCGGCCGGGTGAGCCGGCCGGTGCCGGCGGGCAGGGTGATTTTCTGGCCGTCGGGCAGGATGATGCCGCAGGCGGTGACGGTGACCGGCTTGCGCCCCTTGTTCAGAGCGGTAATGGTGAGGATCTGGTCGTCCCGGCCGGTTTCCCGCCCGGTGCTTAAAAAAACCTTCACCTGGGGCCGGGTGAGGCGAAAGACCAGGTACAGGGCGTATGTGGAGATGATGGCGGCGTAGACGGCCAGAATTTCCACCAGCCATTGGTTCAGCCATTCCCAGTTGGAGGTTTCAAAAGATTCAATGGGCAGCATACCCGCAGCCTCCTGTGCTCTTTATTATCCCTGCCGGCATCAGTCCAGCTGCAGGGCGATGACAACGGCATCCTGGACGATCTGCAGACCGGTTACTTTAAAGCGCCAGCTGCCGTAAGTAAAATGCCAGTCGGGGCTGGCCGGCGGCCAGAGCTGCTCCAGCAGCTGCTGCTGCACCGGCCAGCCGTCCAGATACAGGCGCAGCGGTTTTAGAACCGGACCGTCGCCGGTGTTTTCCGCTTTGCCCTCCAGGGTGAGCGCGGGCCACCCGGGGTGGGCCGGGATGTGGATGCTCCAGCGGTCCGGGGCCAGGGCCACGCGGCTGCCCGGCGGCAGCTGGCGGTCATCATTCAGCAGGCGGGTGATTTCGGCATCTTCCACCCGGACCGTGGCCCGGCCCCCTTGCCAGCCCACCTGATAGCTGCTCACCTTTTGCCAGGGCAGGCCGGTCAGCGTTTCCTGCAGCCGGGACAGGATGCCGGTGCTGTTCAGGCAGTAGGATTCCAGACCGGTTAGATAATCAGCCAGCTGGGCAGATTGTTTTTGCAGCCCGGCCAGATAGGCGCGCTTTTGGGCGATGGCCTGATCCAGCTGCCGCCTGTTCTGGGCCAGGCGGTTTAAGGCGTCCTGCCAGTGCGCCTGCCGCTTTTGCCAGGCGTGCTGCGCTTCATCCAGGTTCTGGCAGGCCCGGCTGGCCTGCTGCCAGTCCCGGGCAAAACTCCGGGTCAGTGTATACACATAATAGGTGCGCCGGGCAAAGTCGGCGGCGTCGGACGCGTCTAATAGCAGGCCGAGCAGTTCCAGCCAGCTGTGGCGGTAGTACCAGTTCAGCCAGAGGGCCAGCTGCTGCCGGGCGGCATCCCGCTCCTGCTGCGCCCTGCGGTAGGCCCGGTAGGCGTCCTGGGCGGCCTGGCGGGCGGCCTGTTCGGCCTGCGCGGCCCGGTTAAACTGGCGGGCCAGCTGCTGCTGGCGGGCTTCCAGGCCCAGCAGCTCCTGCAGCAGTGCCAGATTTTGCTGGCTGAGCCGGGCGGCCTGGCGGTGGGCGGCCGAGCGCTCCTGCCAGGCCGGTTCCGGAGCGGAAAAAGCTGCCTGGCCACTGGTGATAAAAACCAGCAACAGTGTTATAATGAAAACTGGCAGTTGGCGCGGACAGCTCGCTGTTTTCATAGCAGTTCCCCGCTGCGGATTTAAAGTGGCTGGCATGTAATGCTGTTTTTATTTTATTAGCATCCGGCCGGAGGGACAAGTTTTCGCGCGAAAATTATTTTTGAGGTGATGACGGTTTGGATATACATATTACCGGGCCTTTATCCGCCGAGCAGCTGCAGCAGCTGGACATGAGCAGTGAGCTGAATAATTTTCGCCCCTATCAGCGGCAAAAGCAGGCCCTGATCAACATTACCACCCTGCCTCTGGGCCGCATTTATGCAGCGTGCCACCGGGAGACCATCATCGGTTATGTGGCCTTTCATGCGCCCGATCCCGACAGCCGCTATGCCCGCCATCCGCTGGTGCTGGAACTGGGCGGCGTGGAGGTGGCCCGCTCCTGGCGCCGACGCCATGTGGGCTCGGCGCTGCTGGACTACATCTTCAGCGACCCGTACTATGAAGATTATATTGTCATAACCACAGAATATTATCGGCACTGGGACCTGGCCGGCAACAATATGGATGTCTGGCAGTACCGGCGCCTGCTGGACCGCTTTTTCGGCCGGGTGGGGTTTTTCCCCCAGGCCACCCGCGACCCCGACATCCTGGAGCATCCGGCCAATGTGCTGATGGCCCGGCCCGGCCGCCGGGTGGACCTGGAAAGTTTGATGTTTTTTGAAGACATCTTGCATCAGGAGTGATGATCTTGCAGCTGTCAGCGCGTCTGTCCGCCATCGCCGGCCTGATCCCGGCGGGCAGTGTGGTGGTGGATGTGGGCACCGATCATGCCCGCCTGCCCGTGTATCTTGTGAGAAGCGGCAGATGCCCGCGGGCTCTGGCCACCGAGATAAACCGGCAGCCCTGGCAGCGGGCCCGGGCGGCGGTGGCGGAAGCCGGGCTGAGCGATCGCATCGCGGTGCGGCTGGGCGACGGTCTGGCCCCCCTGCGCCCGGGCGAGGCCGACGTGGCCGTGCTGGCCGGCATGGGCGGGGGACCCATCGGCCGGATCCTCCAGACGG
>NZ_JBRAJI010000066.1:0-9263 GCF_052744395.1 Desulfurispora sp.
CTTCCATAAAGCCCTGTGCGGCCACGGCCCGCTCAAAGGGCCCGTCCACGGTCACACCGCAGCGCAGGCCGGCGGCATGGGCCTTTTGCACCAACCGCTCCATGGCGCCGCCCTGGAGGGGTAGGCTTTCCAGCGGGCTGGTGTAGCTGAAAAAGCAGTAGTCGGTGCCCAGGTGGGCGGCTAGGGTAATTAAAGATTCCTGCTCTGGGGAGAGCCCCAGACTTGACAACACTTCCCCGGCGATCCACAGCTCGCCCCGGGGAATTTTACTTTTGGCCATGTTTGCTCCCTCTTTTAGGGACCGGCTCAAGTCCGCACTGTGCTTGTGCTGCAATGGCCTTGCTGCCGGTTTTGCTGCTGGCTTAAAGCTCCAGCACCGGGTTGGCCGCATCCACCAGCCCTGTTTTCACCGGGCAGTTCAAAACACTGCTCAAAAAAGCAGCCAGTTCGTCGCGGGCGGCGGTTACCGCATCCAGATTGCTATCATGGAACCCGTCAATGGGGAAAAAGATATCCCGGCTGGCGGCGGTTATCTTGCCGTCCTCGCTCTGCCGCCAGATCCAGCGGCGGGTCTTGATGGTGCTGCCGCTGGCATAAACCAGCTCGCCCGGGCCGGGCTGCTCGGCCTCGCTTTGCCCGAAGGGCAGGAAGGTGTCCTCCGGCCGGGAAAAGCGCACCATGATGTCGCCCGTAAAGCGGTCCATATCGTGCGCCCCCATGGGCACCAGGTGTTTTAAACAAAAGGCGTTGGCCAGATCCACCACGGGGCTGATCCGGGGGCAGTCCCCCCCTTTGGCCAGGCGGCTGAGCAGTGCCTCGATGGAGGCGGGAAACTTGTTCGGGTTGATGCCCAGGCGGCTCATAGCCTGGCGGTAGGGAAGGCAGGCCGGGTGCTCTTTGACGTTCACCCCGGCGAACTGTTCCCGCACCCGGGTCACCTGCTCGGCGAGCAGCTGCTCCACAGCGGGCAGCGGGCGGCTGTTGTCCACTCCCCGGGCCACCACCACGCCGAAACAAACGCCGGGCAGTTGTTGAAAAACAGCTTCTTCTACAACAAAGCGCATTTAGGGGATACCTCTTTTCAGGTACAGAATAAATATTCTGGGACATATTTTACCACAAAATGATACCGAATCGCTTCAAGCTGTATAAAATTACTCAAAAAACTTATTTTTTCGCTTGCTGCGGAGGTGTTTAATGAAGCGGGATAAAAGACTATGCTGGATTGCAAATATTTTTTGCCCACAATATCCCACAATTTCTTAACCGGTTGTTAACACAGCTCTCATATTTATCTGGCTGCTGCGCGTTAGTCTGGGCAGGAATCAGTATGTTGGCGGGTGATGCTCCGGCGCGGGTGGTATAGATGGCGGTCGGGCAAGCCCGGGCGAGAAAAGGCGAGGTGAAGGCCATGGCTGGTGCGGCCGGTCCCCTGATTTACTGCCAGGACCTGGTGAAAATATATCCCCTTTCCGGGGTGGAGATACCTGCCCTGCGCGGCGTTAGCCTGCATATCGGGGCGGGTGAGATGGTGGCCATCATGGGTGCCTCGGGTTCGGGCAAGTCCACACTTTTGAATATACTGGGCTGCATGGATGAGCAGACCGGCGGCCGTTACCTGCTGGACGGGGTGGAAGTGAGCACGCTCCCGGAGCAGGAGCGGGCGGCCCTGCGCAATCGCAAGCTGGGCTTTGTCTTTCAGCGCTACAACCTGCTGGCCCGGGCCAGCGCCCTGGAAAATGTCCAGCTGCCCCTGTACTACGCCGGTGAGAGTGGTCCGGCCGTGCGGCAAAAAGCGCTGGAAGCTCTGCAAATAGTGGGGCTGGCCGAATTTGCCCACCACCGGCCCAACCAGCTTTCGGGCGGCCAGCAGCAGCGGGTGGCCATCGCCCGGGCCGTGGTGGGCAAGCCACTGGTCATCCTGGCTGACGAGCCCACCGGTGCGCTGGATACCCAGAACAGCGCCGAGGTGATGGAGATTTTCCAGCAGCTCAACCGCCGGCAGGGTGTGACCGTGATCATCGTCACCCACGAACCCGAAGTGGCCGCCTACTGCCGGCGCAAAATCATCATGCGCGACGGGCTGATTGTGAGTGATGAGTGAAATTTAACACCAGCCCGCTTCTCCTGCTGCCGGGGGCATGGTATAATCGACCAAGAAGGAGTTCATAAGGGAAAATTAATTGATATATGACTTGTGGGTTATTTGCTGGTGGAGTACCGGGAACTGTTGCCGCCGGAAGTAGCTGCCGAGGTGCACAATCTGGCCCGGATATCCATATGGCTGTGCAAGGAAAGGGAGTTTGCTTCCTGCGGTGACCTGGATTTTATTCCCACAGAAGAATATACCGTGCAGGACGCCCGGCGGGCCATAGCCGATGCCGAGCATACAGTAAAGCTGGCGCTAAAAATGATTAACGCCACCGTTTGACGGATCAGGCCGCAAAAAGAACCAGGCCACCGCCCAAAGCGGTGGCTGATTTACTAATAACCGATCAGTTTGCCCACTGTCTCCACCACATCCCGGGCTATATCCACCGCTGAGCGGGCGGCTTGCTGATTGTAAACCCGGGCCGGAATGCTGTCCGGCAAGCCGTTCGGATAGCGGGTGGGAATATAATAACCGTCCAAAATACTCCAGGCTGATTTTTTCTGGGCAATGTACTGTTCATAAGCAGCGGCTTTTTCTGCCAGCATACTCACGGCATGGCCCAGGACAATAACTTCCCCTTGCGCGTAGAGAAAGGCCTTAAGGGCCTTTTCCGCCACTTGTTGGGCCAGAAAACAAGCTATATGATAGCCGCCCTCTTCGGCCAGGTGCTGTGCCCATTTTAGATCTTCCCTGGCCTGTTCCAGCCAGCGGCGGGCTTCTTCATGAGGGGGTTTTCTCATAAAGCAAAATGGCCTCCTTAAGTGCTTCTTGGATAAAGGGACGGCTTTGCATTTGCTGCCACTCTTCCGGTGTGTAAACCAGTATATCCGTGGCTGTGCGGGGAGAAATTTGCTGGTAGATGTGAGCGGTTCTTTCAATAAAAGGCAAATCAGTATGCATGACTACAAATATGTCCAAATCGCTGCACAAACCGGCCTGACCGCGGGCGTAAGAGCCAAAGAGAATAATTTTATTCGCTCCCATTTCTTGCAATTTACTACTGATGCGCTCCAGTTCTGTGGCCATTAGTTTGTTATGCCGGGAGGTTTCTTTTTCCAGATCAAACATGGATGTTATCCCCGTTGCTTATTCAAAATATTTCCTGTCAGGCTTTTGGTATTGATTATAGCAAATGCCAGTTAAAGTGAAAAGCTTTATATTTGCCCCGGCCGGATGCTCGCCGGGACAGCCTGGGATTAAGGCAAGTCAATGCTTTAACGCTTTAACGTAGCGGGGGACTGTCCTTTTTTGGGAGAGCCTGGAAGCATCCAAAAGAGGCTTCCAGGAGCGAGCGCGATTATTTCTTGTTGTATCCCGACCATACTGTTATAATAAAGGTAAAGCTGTACTAATAGCTGGAGGTTTACGTTATGGAAAAAATAATAGGAATTAACGAAGCCCGCCCCAGACTTTCGGCCCTTATGGAAGCGTTGGATAGCCCGGTGATTATCACAGTCAATTCCGAGCCCAGAGGCGTTTTGGTGCGCTATGATGAGTACGCCAGGCTGGTCAAAGCAGAGCAAGAAAATAAAAGGTTGATTTTGCAGCTGGCTGTAGAAAAAGCCAGGCTGCAGGCGGCGGAAAAAGGACTTGCTGCAGAGGATGTAAACCGGGAGATAAAAGAGTACCGGGAGTTCAGAAGGAGCAGAGGCCGGTGAGAGTGGTTATTGGTACCAACGTTTTGATTTCCGGCCTGCTTTCACCTTCCGGTCCACCGGTAGCCGTTCTGGATATGTGGATTTCCGGCCGGATCAATGTTTGTGTCAGCCCGGATATAGTAAATGAGTACGTGTCCGTGCTCTTGCGGCCGCGTTTTGCCGTTCTGGGAACACTGGCGGAAAGGAGCGGGATAATTACCGGGCTGGTGGAACTGCCCAACACCACAATAGTTTACCCGCTGTGGCAGCTCAATGTAATTGATGCCGACCCGGACGACAACATCTTTCTGGCCTGCGCGGTGGAAGCGCGGGCCGAAGTTATTGTTTCCGGTGATGAGCACCTGCTGGCCCTGGGGGAATACCAGGGCATCGCCATCTGGCAGCCGGCGTATTTTGTTAAAGTGCAGCAAGTTTAGGATGTGGGCGCGGGACATGGCCGGTGTCGATCATTCGGTAAAACTGGTGCTGAAAATGATTTTGTACCACCGCTCAAGAGCGGTGGTTTTTTTGATCGTCTGGTAATCTTTTAGTAATGATTTTGTAATCTTTGCCGTTTATAATTTTACACCAACCCGATACGTGTTAGGGCAGGGAATAAAGGAGGTGCATCAAAAACATGCAGCGTGACGAACTGGGCCAGCTGTTGGAGGCTTTTTCCACCATGAAGGGCAACCTGCGCCAGCTGATTGGCGAACTGGTGGAAAAATCCCGCCAGGCCGCCGAGGTGGCCGAGCAGCTTTCTCAGGTAACCGACCAGATTGCCCAGGGAGCTACCGAAAACGCCAGCGCCGCGGTGCAGATTTCCTCCAGCATGGACGAAGTGGCCGGGCGGGCCAACAATGTGCTGGAAATGGCCGCCCGGGCGGCCCGGCAGGCCGACGAGGGCCGGGAGAGCATGGAGACGGTCAGCCGGCAGATCAGCATTATGCACGAGGTCACCCGCCAGGCGGCGCAAAAGGTGGAGCATTTCGCTACCACATCGGAGCAAATCAATAAAATTCTGGCCATGATTGCTGCCATTGCCGACCAGACCAACCTGCTGGCCTTAAACGCCGCCATTGAAGCGGCCCGGGCCGGCGAGCACGGCCGGGGCTTTGCCGTGGTGGCCGAGGAAGTGCGCAAACTGGCCGAGCAATCGGCCGCCTCGGCCCGGGAGATCGGGCAGCTGGTGGGCAGTATCAGCGGTGATGTAGGGGAAATTGTGCGGCTGATGCAAAACACGGCTGCGGAGGCCGACCGGGGCCTGGAAGTAACCGCCCGGGCCAGCCAGAGTTTTCAGGAAATCCTGCACAGCGTGCGGCAGGTGGAAAACCAGGTGGCCGATGTGGCCTCGGCTACCGGCCAGGTGTCGGAAGCCGTGCAGAATATTGCCGCCTCCACACAGCAGCAGAGCGCTACTTTGCAGGAAACCGCCAGCAGCATCAGCACGCTTTCCGCCATGGCCGACGACCTGCAGAACATGGCCGAGCGGTTTAAACTGTGAGGGGGTGGCAGCGGTGCTCAACTTGAGTGTACGCATGAAACTGCTCTTGCCCATGCTGATTATACTTTTGCTCACCGTCGGGCAGATTTATCTGATCCAGCACATGAACCAGGTGCAGCAGGCTGGCACGGTGCAGGTGAACCTGGCCGGGCGGCAGCGCATGCTCAGCCAGAAGATGAGCAAGGAAACCCTGGCCTACGCCCTGACCGGCGACGGCCAGTACCTTAAAGCCCGGGATGAGACCATGGCCACACTGGAAAAATCCCTGGTCGTGCTCCAGCAGGGTGGTCGTATCGCCTTAAGCGGCCGGGAAGTGAGCGTGGCCCCGCCGCCCGCCTCCGAAATCAAACAGGCCCTGGATGAAGCAGCCCGTTACTGGCAGAGTGTGAAACCCCTGTACACCGGCGTGGAAAGGCAGAGCGACCCTAAAGCGGCCAGCCAGGCGCTTTTGCCGGTATCGGTAGAGCTTTTGCAGCGCTTTGAACGCATCACCGGCCTGTATGAAAAAAGCAGCGCCGCCGTGGTGGGGCGCAGTATGGCTTTCATTTACGCCTGCCTGGCGGTTTACTTTGTCCTGGTGGGGGTAGCCGCCTACCTGATCCAGACCCGCGTGGTCCGGCCGCTTTTATATTTACGTGATGCCGCTGCACGCATTGCCCGGGGCGATTTGAGCGATTGACGCCGGCAAAAGAGTAACGCCACCGCTTTAAAGCGGTGGCTGCTTTTTATGCACAGCCAATTATTTCGCCCACTGTTACCACCACATCCCGGGCTATATCTACCGCCGAAAGGGCAGTCATGCTCCAGGAGGACTTTATTGATTTTGCAGCTGGCTGTAGGAAAGACCGGGCTGCAATCAGCGGAAAAAGGACTTGCTGCGGACGCGGACTGCCGGGAAGGACAGTAATTAGTGTTTTGGAGAATGGCAAAATATAGTATAATATTATATTATCCGGAGGATTGACTGGCAGGTGATTAAAATGTTCCAGGAGCAATATCAGCAGGCGCTGGAATTTTTGCGGCAGGCGGTCAACCAGGTTTATGGAGAGCGACTGGTTTCCCTGGCCGTCTTTGGTTCGGTGGCTCGAGGCAGACCGCGGCCTGATTCAGATATAGATATTTTTTTAGTGGCGGAAAACCTGCCGCGCGGGCGCATACCGCGCATGGAGGAATTTTCCGCCGTAGAAGATGTATTTGCTAAATTATCTGGACGGCTCAAAGATATTCAGCCCGAGCTTTCGCCGATCATCAAGGAGAAGAGCGAAGTGTTGCAGGGTAGCTGGCTGTTTTTGGACATGGTGGACGATGCGCAGATATTGTACGATCGGGGCGGCTTTTTGCGCCGCCATCTGGAAAAGTTACGAGCCAAGCTGGAGCAGTTGGGTGCGCGCAAAATATACCGGGCCGGGGCCTGGCACTGGGTGCTGAAAAAAGACTACCGGCCGGGGGATGTGATTGAACTATGACCAATATCACCCTGGCCCAGAGCTATTTGCTGAAAGCCAGCAAGCGGCTGAAGATTTTGCCGGTGCTTTTAGCTGAAGAGGCTTACTCCGATGTGGTGCGGGAGGCCCAGGAGATAGTCGAGCTGGCTACCAAGGCCATGCTGCGTCAAATTGGTGTAGAACCGCCCAAACAACACGATGTGGGTTACCTGCTGGTGGAGTACCGGGAAATGCTGCCGCCGGAAGTGGCTGCCGAAGTGCATAACCTGGCCCGGATATCCAAATGGTTGCGCAAGGAAAGAGAATTTTCCTTTTACGGCGACCTGGATTTTATTCCCACGGAAGAATATACTGTGCAGGATGCCCGGCGGGCTATGGCCGATGCCGAGCATACGGTAAAACTGGCGCTGAAAATGATTTAAAGCCACCGCCCAGAGCGGTGGTTGATTTGTGTGTTATGGTATAATTTTACCAGTACGGTCACGGGAAGGTGAAACTATTGGATAGAGCAGGTCAGTACCGCAATCTCACCGCCGCCTATCTGGGAGCGGCCCCTGGTGGAAAAAAGCCGCACCAGCGAAGTAAACGTGTGGCACCGGCTTTACTACAGCCGCGATGCCTGGCAGCTTGTCCGGCAAAGGCCTCTCACCGGCTGGGGCGGCGGGGGCTGGCAGGACGCCTACCGGCAGCAGCAGAGCTATCTGTACCACTCCAAGCGGGTGCACAACCAGTATGCCGAAGTGGCCGTGGAAACCGGCCTGCCCGGACTGCTGGTTTATCTGGGGGTATGGGGTTTGTTCATCCTTCGGGCGGGGCAGCTGTACAGCCGCAGCCGGGGAGAGGAGAAAAACGTTGCCGGTGCGGCTTTGGGGTACCTGCTCTTTTTTGCCCTGCACACCACCATTGACTTTGATTTCAGCTACCTGGCAGTCATGTCCACCGTCTGGGCCGTGGGTGGGGCGGTGAGCCGGCAGGTACAAGCCTGGGAAAGGGATGACCGGGGTCAGATAGATACAGATAAAGTTTGCTTTTTCGGACAGGATACCCGGGAGGGGGCCAGACCCCCTTCGGCCCCTGGTAGATTGGTGTATCAAGGAGGACTGGCTTTTTTGCTGCTGCCGGTGCTGGTGGGCAGCCTCTGGCTGGGCACGGCCGAGTGGTATTATCAGGGGGCAGTGCGCCGGTATATGGCCGGGGAGCAGAAGGCGGCGCAAAAAATGATCTTAAGCGCCATAGCCATGTACCCCTTGCATAGCGATTATTACCAGCTGGCCAGTAAACTGGCCATTGCCGGTGGAGGCACGACTGCTGCGCTCCGGTGGGCTCGCAAGGCGCAGGAGGTAGCACCGCGCTCGGTGCTGGCGATAGAGCAGATAGTGCAAGCGGCGCGGCCTACCGGGCAGGTGGATGTGGCGGTGGCGGCCGCTCGTTGCTATAGCCAGTTTTTCCGCTGTGACATCGCCGGCCGGAACAGACTGGCCCGGCTGCAACTGGATGCAGCTGTACAAAGCCTGCAGCAGGGCGATAAGCAAAGGGCGCGGCAGTATGTGGATGATTGCCGGGCCACGCTGGAGCAGACCGCCAGCTTTTGGGAGCAAGTACCGGAAAAATACCGGAAAATGTAGCATACTCCGCCCCGCATGCCCACGGATAGGCAGATACTACTCGAGGAGCAAATTGCCACTTTGCAGGGATATATTATGAAATAAAACGGCAGCCAGGTGCGGGCTACCTGGAGTGACGGGATTAAGTTAGAATGATGCTTTAATGCTTTAACGTAATGAGGGACTGTCCCCTTTTGGGATGGCCTGGAAGCCTTCCGGGGAGGCTTCCAGGTGCAAGTGCGATTATTGCAAACATTGTTATAATATGATACTATACAAATACAGCATAACAGCTTAGCTGTAAATACAGTTAAGTGTAAAGGGTGGTGATATTTTATGCCGGAAGTAATTCAGCAGGTACAAAAACGGATGCTCATCAGTCTGGCTCAAATTGCTAAAAAAATGAACATCCAGGAAGGCGACTATGTAATGATAGAAGAGCGGGATGGGGGTATTTTCATACGCCCCGTTTCCTGGCACAACAAAAGTCAGGAATATTTTTGGTCAAATGAATGGCAGGAAAAGATGATGCGCAGTGCCAGGGCTTTGCAAAATGGGCGATTTAAGACATTCACCAGTACCGGTGAATTGTTGAAAGAGCTTGGTGAAGAAGATGCCGACGATCATCTTAACTGAGCCCTTTGAATCAGACTTTTGGAAGCTATCCAAAGCAGAACAAAAACAGGCCAGAAAAACCATATTATTTCTGGCGGACAATCCCAGGCATCCTTCACTCCAGGTACACCGCATCAAAGGCACGCCATTTTGGGAAGCTTATGTAAACATGGACATCCGGATTATCTTTGAAAGAAGTAGTGATATGCTGATTTTGCACGCCATAGGACATCATGATATTTTACGGAAAAAAGGTGTTGATTGTCAACAGAATTGACCCACTATGTGCAAATAAAATTGATCCAC
>NZ_JBRAJI010000067.1:0-7782 GCF_052744395.1 Desulfurispora sp.
ATGCGCACCGGCAAAACATTACCATGCCAACCAAGTGTGAATACTGCCGCGCCGGGCATTGCCTGCGCGCGGGCTCGCCCGGGATGGAACGCATGCGGGCACGGGATGCGCACCGGCAAAACATTACCATGCCAACCAAGTGTGAATACTGCCGCGCCGGGCATTGCCTGCGCGCGGGCTCGGCTGGGGTGGGTATATCCGCAGCCGCACGCCAATGCTGGCCCATTTTTTGCTAGGAAAATAGCCAGCTAAATACCCAAAAGGCAAAATGCCGGAGGAGGTAATACAAAAGACATGGAACCCTATCTGTCCAACCATACAGAACAGTGCACACCGCGCCTGAAGTGGCTCAGCGAGGCCCAGCTGGAGCAAATCCACCTGGCCTCGCTGGAAGTGCTGGAGCGCACGGGCATTGTGGTGCAAAACCAGCAGGCGCTGGCCCTGCTCCAGGCGGCCGGCTGCCGGGTGCGCGAGGACCGGGTGTGGATACCGGGCTGGCTGGTGGAAGAATGCCTGCGCCTGGCCCCCAAACGGGTAATGGTGGCCAACCGCCTGGGCCAGCGGGTGATGCCCCTGGAGAAGAACCGGGTGTACTACGGCACCGGTTCCGACCTGCCCTTCACCATCGACCTGGAAACCGGGGAGCGGCGGGTTTCCAGCAAAAAGGACGTGGAGCAGGCGGCCCTGTTGATGGACTACCTGCCCAACTATGATTTCATCATGAGCTACGCCATTGCCACGGACACGCCGTCCCCGGTCAGCGACCTGCACCAGTTCGCGGCCATGACCATCAACAGCAGCAAGCCAATCATCTTCACGGCCCACAACCCGGAAAACACCGAGGCCATTATCCAGATGGCCGCGGCCTGTGTGGGCGGTGAGGACGAGCTGCGGCACAATCCTTACCTGATCCTGTATTCCGAACCCATCTCGCCCCTGGTGCACACCCATGACGGCGTGGGCAAGATGTTCAAATGCTTCGATTACAACGTGCCCGTGGTCTACACGCCCGGCGTGCTGGCCGGGGCTACCACGCCTGTGACCAAGGCTGGCTGCATCACCCTGATGAACGCCGAAGCGCTGGCCGGGGTGGTCATGGCCCAGCTGTACAAGAAGGGCTCGCCCATCATTATTGGCGGCGGGGCCACCCCCATGGACATGAAATATTCCACCACGCTGTACGGCGCTCCCGAGACCGGGATGAACTATGCGGCCATGACCGAGCTGGCCCAGTTCTACGGCCTGCCCAACTTCACCGAGGCCGGCTGCACCAACTCGCCCCTGCCCGATGTGCAGGCCGGGGTGGAGGCGGCCCATTCCATCATCTTCAACCAGCTCTGCGGGGCCAATCTGGTGCACGATGTGGGCTATCTGGAGGGGGGCAAGACCGGTTACCTGCCCTTCCTGGTGGTCTGCGACGACATCATCGACATGGTGCGCTACACCGGGGCGGGCACCCGCACTTCGCCCGAGCACCTGGCTGTGGACTGCATCCACGACGTGGGTCCGGGCGGCAACTACCTGGCCCACGACCACACCTTCAAGTATTTCCGCCAGGAGATTTGGTCGCCCCGCTATTTTGTCCGCTACCGCTGGGAGCAGTGGGAGGAGCAGGGCCGGGAGACCACTATGGATCGGGCCACGGCCAGAGTGCGGCAGGTGCTGGCCGAACACCGGCCGGCAGCCCTTTCCGAGGCCGCGCTTAAAGAGCTGGATGAGATTATCGCCCGCCGCCTGCGGGAAGCTCAGGGCTAGGAGGTGGAGAACTTGCGCTATGCCAGCCGACACGGCCACGGGCTGTCCCTGGCCACCCTTTCCCCGGGCCAGCTGGAGCAGATACACCAGGCCAGCTGCCGCATCCTGAGCGAAGTGGGGGTACTGGTGCACCACGACGAAGCGGCCGCTTTGCTGCACAAAGCCGGGGCCTACACCGACGGCAGCGGGCGCACTTATCTGCCCGTGTCCCTGGTGGAGTGGGCCATCCGCACTGCTCCCTCGCGCCTTACCCTGTTCAGCCGCCTGGGCCGGCCGGTGATGTGGCTGGAAGGCCACAACGCCTACTTCGGCACTGGTTCGGATACGCTCTATTTCTTCGATCCGGCCACCGGTGAGCGGCGGGCCTGGCAAAGCTCCGACGTGGCCGATGCCCTGCGGGTGGCCGACGCCCTGCCCGGCATAGACTTTGTCATGTCCATGGGTATGCTGGAAGAAGTGGACAAGCGGCTGCACAACCGGGTGCAGTACGCCCTGATGCTGCAAAACAGCACCAAGCCCCAGGTAGTGATTGCCGAGGACGACCAGTCCCTGGCCGACATCATTGATATGGCGGCGGCGGCCGTGGGCGGCCGGGAAAAGCTGGCCCACCAGCCCCTTTTCGCCCTGTACTGTGAGCCCACCTCGCCGTTGCAGCTGCCCTACGAATCGGTGGCCAAGCTGCTTCTGGCGGCAGAAAGCCGGGTGCCGGTCAACTTCGCCTGCGGTGCCCTGGCCGGGGCTACCACGCCCGTGACCGTGGCCGGTACCGTGGTGCAGGCCAACGCCGAGGCGCTGTGCGGCCTGGTGGTGCACCAGCTGAAGAACCCCGGTGCCCCTTTCCTGTACGGCTACGGCGATTCGCCCCTGGACATGCGCACCATGCAGGCCCTCTACGCCGTGCCTGAAGCGCTGATGCTGCAGGGCTGCCTGTGCGACCTGGCCCGCTTCTACCAGTTGCCTTCCTGGGGTTATGCCGGCTGCACCAGCGCCAAGGTGTGCGACGAGCAGGCCGTGGTGGAGGCCACCATGTTCACGCTGATGGGGGCGCTGCAGGGCTGCAACCTGATGCACGATGTCTTTTACATGGAGTCGGGGCGCACCGGCTCGCTGGAGCTGCTGGTGCTGATGGATGAGGTGATCTCCCGGGTGCGCTTTATGCTGCGCGGGGTGGATACCAGCCCGCAGCAGCTGGCGCTGGAGGCCATTGCCCGGGTGGGGCCGGGCGGCAACTTCCTGGCCGACGACCACACTGCCGAGCACTTCCGCCAGAGCTGGCAGCCCACAGTGTCCGACTTCCAGACCTACGAGGGCTGGATGGCGGCGGGCGGCCTGACCACGGGACAGCGTATTGCCGCCCGGCTGCGCCAGATCCTGGACACCCACCGGCCGGTGCCGCTGCCCGAGGCGGTGCAAAAGCAAATAGAGGCCATTTTGCAGCGGGCGCAAGAGCGGCTTTAGGCGTTTCATATATGGCGCGGCAGTATCCACGCTCGCTCCGTGGCTAAAGCGCCGACGGCACGACGGCGCGGCTGCGGGCCGCACCAGCGCGGCGCTCGTATGCGGCATGTTCCCAGCAGTGCCCTTTCAGTGGTGTTTATGCCCGGCGAAACCTGCTGTGCTTTGGCTCGCCTGTTGCTTCGCCACTCCGCGCCGCGGGTGCGGCGACCTCGCCGCGCCTGTACCGTTACCGGCGCTCCGCAAGTCGCTCGCTTTGGATAACTACCGCGTAAGATTTAACCAGATATAACCATAAAGATATAACCGTAGGAGGAATGAATGATGGGCAAATATTCTCAGCTGGCCGATCTGGTACTGAAAGGTGACCAGCCGCAGGTGGAGCAGGTGACCCGCCAGTTGCTGGAAGCAGGGGAAGATCCCTTACAGATCATCAATGAGGGGTTGATTGCCGGCATCACCGAGGTGGGCGTGCGCTTCAAGCAGGGCGAGCTCTTTGTGCCCGAAATGATGCGCTCAGCCAAAGCCATGAAGGCAGGCATTGAAATCCTCAAACCGGCCATTGCCGGCAGCGACATCCCCAGCGCGGGCAAAGTGGTCATGGGCACCGTCAAGGGCGACCTGCACGACATTGGCAAGAACCTGGTGATCATGATGCTGGAGAGCAGCGGGTTCAATGTGGTGGATTTGGGCATTGACGTGCCCGTGGACAAATTTGTGGCGGCAGTCAAAGAGCACCGGCCGCAGATTGTGGGCATGTCGGCCCTGCTCACCACGACCATGCCCGTGATGAAACAGGTGATTGAGGCCCTGGCCCGGGAAAACCTGCGGAACCAGGTCAAAGTGCTGGTGGGCGGTGCGCCGGTGTCGGCCGAATTCGCCCGGGATATTGGCGCCGACGGCTACTCGCCCGATGCGGCCAGCGCCGCCGAGCTGTGCAAACAAATGGTGGGCTAAAGGGGAGTTGCGTGGCAGTATATAAGGGTGACAGGGGGCGCCGCAAAGTGCGCCCCCTTGCTTTTGGGGATGCCGCTGGATTATGGAATATGTTGTTAAGCGTTTAACTGGTGGCAATTAGGCCGGGCTTTGGTTATGGCCTGGCAGAGCAGAGGACGCGTCAGGTCTCTTTGCTGTATTTTTTGGGCGTACATGGCGGCATCGGCTTCCTTCAAGGTATCGCTCAGCGGTTTGTCGGGGGTGGGGCTGGTGGCCCGGCCGATGGATACCAGTACCGGCAGGGCGGGGCTTTTGCTGTTGTAAGCTTCCAGGTGCCTGTGCAGGCGCTCCACAATCACCTGGGCCGCCTGCTCATCGGTGTCCGGCAGGAGGGCGGCAAACTCGTCCCCGCCAATGCGGGCTAAAATGTCCGAGCTGCGCAGGGCTGCTTTCAGCTGCCCGGCGCAGGCTTTAATCAGCTCATCGCCCTGGTCGTGGCCCAGGGTATCGTTGACCAGCTTTAAGCCGTCTAAGTCGGCCAGCAGCACGGTGATGGGATAGGCGCGGCTTTTCTCCAGGCGGGCCATTTCGGCCTGGAAAAAGGCCCGGTTGTACAGCCCGGTGAGTACATCGTGCATGCTCAAATAACGCAACTGTTCTTCATAAAGGCGGCGCTCGGTGATATCCAGCACGGCTTCCACAGCGCCGGTGACCTGGCCCTGTCGGTCGAAGACCGGGGAGGCGTTGATGCGCAGCCAGCGGCCGTCGGGCGTCTCCAGCTCGCCGGTATAGGGCTGGCCGCTGTCCATGGTCCGTTGCATCGGGCAGCCGGTGCAGGGCTCCTCCCGGTTAAAGCGCACGGCGTGGCATTTAGCTCCCATCAGTTCCAGCACATTCTTGCCCACGGCCTGGGCAGCGGCCCGGTTGGCCCAGATGATGTGCAGATCGCGGTCGATGAAGGTGACCATCTCGGTCAGGCTGTCCAGGATGAGGTTTTTTTCCGCCATCAGGCGGGAAAGTTCCTCCTCCAGGATTTTGCGCGGTGTGATGTCGGAAATAAAATGCAGGTGGGCGGGGCCTTTTTCCCAGTTGATTACCGTGGAATTGGCTTCCAGCCACTTTTCCCGGCCGTCCCCGGTGTGAGAGCGGAAGCTTTGGGTCACCGGTACGCCGCCTTTGTCGGTGAGGGCCAGGCAGTATCCCTGCATGGCCGCCTGATCCTCGGGGTGCACCAGGCTCAGGAAATCCCGGCCGGTAGCCTGCTCCGGGGGACAGCCCAGCAAATGAGCGCCGGCCTGGTTGAGATATTTGATATTTCCGTCCTGCACCACCACAATACCTTCGGCCATGTTGTCCAGGATGGCCCGGTGCTTTAGCTCCTGGCGTTCCTTGTCCTGCCGGTGCAGGGCCAGCTTTTCCAGCAGCTGGTGCATAGCTCGGGACAGCCGGGCCAGTTCGTCATGGCCCGACAGCAGCGGTATATCTGTGGGCAGATCGGTGCTGCCCCCCTGGTGCAGGGCATCAGTCAGGCGCTTTAAGCGGGACAGGCAGGTATGATTGAGCCAGAACATGGTCAGAGCAAAGGTGAGCAGGGCGGCGAGTAAATTGCCTGCGGCAAAATACTTTTCCGCTTGGTAGAAAACGCTGGCCACCCGGCGGGGTAGTTGTATGCGCAAAAGGTAGGCCGTGCGGCCCTGCCAGTCGGTAAGCGGCAGGTACAGGATGCTCTCCTGGCGGGAAACCACCCGGTAATAACAGGGAGTGCCGTCAGCCAGGGGACGGGCCCGCTCCAGGGAGGACAGGTTAACTTCACCCGGCCCGGCAAAGGAGAGCCTTACCCCTGTGCTGGTTTCCAGTTCTTTAATTTCCTCCGGGCGCAGCAGGCGCCCGATCAAAAGGGTGCCGGCTGGCGAGCCGGTGTGGTCCGGGCCGGTGATCGGCCGTACGGTCATCAGGGCGGGGCCGGCCAGGGTGCTGACCAGTCCGCTGCGGGCTGCCCGGGGCGGGCTGGTTAGCCCGGGCGGCAGGGGCAGGGTATTATTGCTAACCCGGTCATAGCTGCGGGACAGCAGCACCCGGCCCTGACTGTCCAGCACCACCAGGTAATTCAAGCGGGATTTTTCCAGCATGTGTGCCACAAAGGCCTCCCGCAGGGGTTCCCGGCCCTGGCGGCGGGTGAAGGCATAAAGTTCGTTTTTGGTAGCCCAGCCGCCCGCCGAGCTTTCCAGCAGCGCCAGTTCGCGCTGCAGCAGATCGGCCACCTGGCCGGCGGTGTGGTAGTAGAAATTTTTTTCCATGTCTGCCAGCACGCCGGCGGTAAACAGGCGGGAGAGCAGCCAGATCAGCAGGGTGGAAAAGGCGAATATGCCGCTTAAAGTCAGCAGCAGCTTGGTTTTCAAAGACATGGGGGAAACTCACTTTCTGCAAGGGTTGGTTTAATAAATTAACAGAGGTAGAATTGCCGAAAGTGTTATCGCTTACCAGTCGGGTGGGGACTTATTCGATCCGGCATTCCCGGCGGGGCACAAAGCCCAGTTTGTCCTTGACCTGCTGGATGCGGCTGGCCAGATCGCCCGTGATCACGGTGTAGGGCACGTTCATCATATCCAGGAAGCTTTTGATTTTCTGGTCCACCACCGCAGCCATTTCTTCGTTCTGGTAGATTACTCCGTCGCTGTGCAGGGGGAATTCCCGGGGGATGTAAAAAATCTCATATTCGGGCAGGTCCTTCATGGCCCATTCGTAGAGCTTCATCAGGGCGTAGACCTGCTGCCGGCTTTTGAAATCGCAGAGCATCAGGCCGTACACGTAGTTCAGGATGGTGGCGTTGTCGCAGAAGATAATATCGCAGTGGGACAGTTCGGCTTCGGACTGCTTCTGGCCCTCGTAAAGCAGAAACTGCTCGAAGATGGTGCGGGGCGGGCCGTAGCGGATGATGTAGCTGCGGGCGAAATCCATGCAGGAGGAGGAAAGGTAGCCGGCCATGCTGAAATCCACATCCAGCTGTTTGATCAGCGTGGTCTTGCCCGTACCCGGGCCGCCCAGAAAAGCGCATTTAATGGGTTTGCCGGTTTGGCACTGCAGGTTCATGTTCAGGCGGTCCTCCTTCAACAAACTGTTATCTGAAACGCAGTGTGGATCGTTTATCACCGGGAACCATATTGGCAGTATGTTCAACAAATTACGACATAATTATCGGCAAAAATGGCCGATGGGCCGGATAATTTGCCAGTGAATTAATATTCGCTGTTTCCGGCCGAAAACCTTTTCACATTTCCCCCGCCCGTGAATATATTTACTAAGGTAGGGCAAAGATGGTCGGGAGGGAAGGATGATGTGGGAAGAATTACTGGGCCGGGCTCTGGCCGGGCCGGAGGAGCGCAATCAGGCTCTTGTGCTGGCGCTGGCCAACCTTTTTGCCCTGACCGGGGTGCTCAGCAAACAGGCCGGGGACTTACCCGGGGCGCTTAGTGCGGCGGGGCCGGCCGGCCTGGAGCCCCTTTTGCTAACTTTGCTGGAGCAGCGGCGGACCGGAGGAGGAGAAACCGGCCCGCCGCTAGAGCCGGCCAGGCTGGTGCAGCTTTTAGCCGGGTATCTGCCGCCCCAGCAGGCGGCGCTCTTGGGGCTCTTGAGCAG
>NZ_JBRAJI010000068.1:0-7039 GCF_052744395.1 Desulfurispora sp.
CAGATTATGCCTGAAAATGGTTATTGGTGAGATGGTATCACGGATCCAGGTTTATATCTATCCATCTTTCGCTGGTGCGGGACATCGTGTTCTCCGTGCCGCCGGGCATTACCGACTTTGCCGCGCTGGAGTTCAAGGAGGAAAGCCGCCTTTTGGCGGCGGCCAGTGCGGAAGGGGCGGCCGACCCGGAAACCGTGTATGTGCAGCAGATCCTGCCGGTGAAGCTGGATTACTACTGCCGCTATGTGCGGCAGCGCAGCCTGTGGCTGGATTTTATGCTGGTGCTGCGCACCCTGGCGGCCATCTGGCGGTGAGGGGCGTGGTTTGCCGGGTGGTTAAATACCGAAAACATGTTCCGGAAAAATTTATGAAATTATGCGCCAGAGCAAGATCGGCTTGCAGAACATCCGATCGCTCTGGCCATTTTGTTTTAATGACACATATGATCCTTGGACAGGCTCCGAACCTGTGTGCTACCATAGACTCAGCCGGGCGGGCGGTGGTCCGCCGGGCAGAAAAGAGGCAAGGAGGTGAAAGGCACATGCCGGTAACCCGAGTGGCAACGGGCAGTGCGCTGCGCCTGGTACTGCAGACCGGGGTGGACGGGCAGGGCAACCCCATTACCCGCAACAAGACCTTCAGCAATGTCAAGCCCTCGGCCAGTCACGACGATGTATACGCGGTGGCCGCCCTGCTGGCCGGTCTACAAAACTACGGGGTGAACAACATCCTGCGCATCGATTCCGGTGCTCTGCAGAACTCGTAATGCAGGAGGCTGGCCGTTCTAAGGACGGCGCACAGCAGCCCTTGGTCCGCTGCCGGGCGCTGTATTGGCCGGCGAAGTGGTTTCTGGCCGGGCCAGGCGCGGTAGCAGCCGGGGGGAAATCTGGAAAAGGAGGTGAAAGGCGCCTATGGCCAAAGTGCTGCGCATGGTGTTCCGCAATGCGGCCGGGCGGGCGGTGACTTTAACTCTGGACAATCCCAAGGACACCCTCACCCAGGCTCAGGTGACCAGTGCCATGGACCAGATCATCAGCAAGAACATCTTCACCAGCAGCGGCGGCGATCTGGTAGAAAAGTCCCTGGCCGAAATTGTGGATACCAGCCGCAATACGCTCTTCGACGCTACGCCTTAAGGTGCGGTGCGGGGCGTCATGCTGTTTACTGGTATGCGCCCGGCTGTGCGCGGCGTAAAGCAGGCCGCGCCCCTGTGCCAAAGGGGCGCTTTTTTAGTTGGGCGAGCTTTATGCCCTGGCCGGGCGGCGCTGGAAGGGAATGATTTAAGGAGGTGAGGGGTTTGTCGGGCGAGGAAGCGCTGCGGGCCCAGCTGGTATTTGTACAGGAGGACCTCAAGGAGATCAAGGCCGATCTGAAAGAGATGCGCCGCGATCACAGTGAGAGCTTAAAGCGCGTCTACCAGCGGCTGGACGAGTTGGCCGCCCGCGACCCGGTCTCGCGCCGGGAGTGCGAGGGCTGCCGCCAGAGCTGCGGCGAGCAGGTGGAGCGCAGGATTCGCGAGAGCCGGGGCTACCCGGCCTGGGTGGCTGTGCTGCTCTCTCTCTGCAGCAGCCTGGCGGTGTATGTGCTGACCAGGGGTTAGCCTGGCGGGGCCCCGAAAAAATATTCTGTCAGATTGCGCCAGAGCTAGATCGGCTTGCAGAACGGGTGATCGCCATGGCTATCTCACATTATCGGAATATATGTTCCTTGGGCAGGCCCAGAACTTGTGTGCTAACATGGGAACAGGCCGGGCGGGGAAGTGCCCGGCCCAGAATGGCGGAAAGGGTGGTAGGTTTTGTCCGGCAAACTACTGGTGGTACTGGATCCCGGGCACGGTGGCCGCAGTCCCGGGGCGGTGAGTCGCAGCGGCTTGAGAGAAAAGGAGATCAACATGGCCATTTGCCTGGCGGCCTATCAGGCGCTGGAGGGTCTGGCCGAGGTTTTGTTGACCCGGCAGGGGGATGAAAATGTCACTCTGGCGCAGCGGGCAGCCCTGGCCAATGCCGCCCGGGCCGACTGTTTTGTCAGTGTGCACTGCAACAGTTCGGTGGACCGGCGGGCCCGGGGCACGGAAACCTTTTGCTTCCCCGGCAGTGCGGCCGGGCGGCGCCTGGCCGTACTTTTGCAGCAGCAACTGGTGCGCTCGCTGTATCTGCCTGACCGGGGAGTGAAGATAGCGCGCTATGCGGTACTGCGACAGACCCGCATGCCGGCGGCCCTGGTGGAAGTGGCTTTTTTGTCCAATACGGTGGAGGAGGAGCTTTTGCGCGACCAGGTTGTGCGGCAAAATGCGGGCCGGGCCCTGGCGCGGGGGATTGGCGAGTTTTTGGGGCTGTAGGCGGGCGGTAGCAGCTATGGCCTGGCTTTCGGACCGGCTCTGCGGGGCGGGGTTGGTGGAAGCGGCGGGCAGTGGATGCGGTGCATGGTAGCAGGCTGTTTGTTTAAGGGGGGTGAGGTGTGTGGATGATGCTGCAGCTGTCATCATTACCGGCCTGGTGGTCTGGCTGGTGGAGCTGGCCAAGCGGCTGGGCCTGGACCGGTTTTATGTGCCCGCGCTGGCCTGCGGGCTGGGCGGGCTGTTGAGTGCCCTGTGGTGTTATTTCCTGCAGCCGGGGGAAGCGCTTTTGTCGGCAGTGAAAGAGGGGCTTTTGCTGGGCGCCGTGGCCGGCGGGCTGTATGGTTTCGGCCGGGCCGCCCTGGGGCGGAAAGAGTAATGGTCCACGGGCCCACCGGGCAGGGCCCCGGGTGCCGGGGTAAAGCAGCGGCAAAAATCCTCTTGGCAGGGAGCTCTTTTTGTGGTATATGTTTATTATAGCAGGATGGCAGGTAGGCAGTGGCGGGGCGGTTGTGGCGCCCCGCGGGGAGTGTGGTTTTCCCGGTCCGGCCGGAGGGGCCTTTGCGGGGGCTTTTGCGGCCGCGCCGGGAGCAGGATGGTAGCGCCGGCCGGGGTGAACCGGCAGCGCTGTGGGGTGCGGAAGGGCCTGCCTTTTGTCCAGCGGGTGTGGTTTGGCGCGCGGGGCAAAGCGCGGGCTTTTGGGTTTTTATTATGCAGGATGGCAGAATGGAGGGAAAAAACATGATCCAAAATGCGAAGGCTGTGCCATTTAGGCTGGCCAGCCGGGAGGAGTGCCCGCAGGATACGCGGGTGCAGGTGGGCAGGGTGACCATTGGCGATGGCCATGTGGTGGTGATGGCCGGTCCCTGCGCCGTGGAAAGTGAGGAGCAGTTGCTGGAGTGCGCCCGCGCCGTGCGCCGGGCCGGGGCGGCGGTGCTGCGGGGCGGGGCGTTTAAGCCGCGCACTTCGCCCTACAGTTTCCAGGGGCTGGGCGAGGAGGGGCTGGCGCTTTTGGCCGCCGCGCGGCAAAAAAGCGGCCTGCCCGTGATCACCGAGGTGCTGGACCCGCGCCAGGTGGAGCAGGTGAGCCGCTGTGCCGATATTTTGCAGATCGGCACGCGCAACATGCAGAACTTCAGCCTGCTGCACGAGGTGGCCCTGGCCGGCAAGCCGGTGCTGCTGAAAAGGGGCCAGTCGGCTACCATTGAGGAATGGCTGTGCGCGGCCGAGTACATCATGGCGGCCGGCAACCGGCAGGTGCTTTTGTGCGAGCGGGGCATCCGCGGTTTTGACCCGCTTTTGCGCAATACGCTGGATCTTTCCGCCGTGGCGGTGGTAAAGCAGCTCACCCACCTGCCCGTGGTGGTGGATCCCAGCCACGCCGTGGGGCGGGCCCGCTTTGTGCCGGCCATGGCCCGGGCGGCGCTGGCGGCCGGGGCGGACGGCCTGCTCATCGAGGTGCACCCCTGCCCGGAAAAGGCGCTGTGCGACGGCCAGCAGTCGCTGACGCCCGAGGCTTTTGCCGCCCTGATGGGGCAGCTGCGGGCGCTGGCCCGGGCCATGGGCCGGGATGTGGTGACGGTGTGTTAATAAAGAAGGGTGAAGCGTTAACGGCTTCACCCTTCTTTTATCAATTCTTTTTCGCAGTTTGGTAGGATACAAGGATCTTACCCGCAGGAATATATTGGCGAATAACAGATGATAATGTTATAATATTCGGCAGGAATGAAAATATGGACGAATACCCTGAAGAAGTATGGTCAGCGTTACAAAAAACGCTGACCACATCAATGAGCTATAAACGCGAACGGAGGAGGTGAATCACTCCATAGAGTGGGTTCCTTCCTCCTCAGGGGTTTCGCACTGGTCACACAGTGAGAATCGCCCCTGTACGCACGTTGTATTTTTTCTTTGTCAGAATGTCAAGTTCTTTGTTTAACCTTTTTGCTCTTAATTTATTGCAGTGATTTATTGCAGTGGAGCCGGGGGGGCAGTATGGCTGATTTTTGTTGTCGTCTGTTTTTTGATGAGAGCGGTAAAAATCATAATAATCCATTTCTTATGGGCGCATTGATGATACCGGAAAACATCTACGGATTAAGTGATATAGTTAAACTAAACAAAGAGTTAAAAGAAGGTCTTTGCTTGCACTGGGCGTCTAGTTCTGGGGAAAAATATGCAAAAGATATTGTCAGGCTGTTCAATTGTATAATGAAGTATCATAAACTTTTGAGACTTATTGTGCTCAGATACATGAAACCGGGCGGTGTTGATGCGAAAAGCTTTAAAAGCATGATCTATGAAAAATTGCCTGAAAGAATCTTATATGGATTGTTGAGGAGCGCGGGTTGTGATTTGAGTATCAAAGCCACTGTTCATATTGAACGGGCTACAGAGTACGTTAACTGTAATTTGCAGAAAAAAATAGTTGAGCAATTAAACATGCAGGCAATATACAGAGGGGAGAATTTTCGGGTAACCGATTGCAAACTTACTCCCAAGGGAGAAGAAATAGGACTGGAGCTAACCGATATTCTGCTGGGCGTGATAAGGACTATTGTAAAAAATGCCGGAGATAATACCAATAGGGCTATCTTTAAGAACCATCTGGGGGTGCGGCTTCTCAAGGACGACAGATTTTATGCCTTCATTTCTAGCTTAAGGTATTTTGAGTGGAATAATAGCCGGGAGCTGTATGAGGTGAATTTTAACAAGTACCTGCAGTCTTTTCTGGCAAACCGGCGGGAATGGCTGGAGCACCTGGAGGCATGAGGCTCTCAGAATACCCCCTTGCACCGGCGGGCGATATTGTGTATAATACTCTATGCGCGGTACATGCCGGGTGAAGTGAATAGCATTTTCCCAAAGTAGTGCACGGAGAGATGGCCGAGTGGATGAAGGCGCACGCCTGGAGAGCGTGTGGGCGGGAAACCGTCTCGTGGGTTCGAATCCCACTCTCTCCGCCATTTTTATTTTCTCCTTTGGCCGTGCTAGACGGGGAGGTAGCGGTGCCCTGCACCCGCAAACCGCTGTAGCGGGGTCGAACTCCTGCCCGCGGGTTTAGCTTGTGGGGTCCGGCTCCGGTAAGGGGTGTTGACGGCCGGGTCTTGCGCGACGGAGACTTCTGAACCGTGTCAGGTCCTGACGGAAGCAGCACTAAGGAAGGCCCTCCGGGTGCCGCAAGGGTGCCTGGCCCGAGCTACCTGCCGGGGTAACGCCCGGAAGCTATTATTCAACGGCAGGTGCACGGCCGTAATTTTGCAGCAGGGAGTCGTGGCCAAAAAGCCCCGGCTCCCTTTGCTGGTTTGGGGACTTTTTTGTGCGCAAAATTTTAAAGAAGGTGGATTGGCCTTGGCTTATCTGGCCCTGTACCGCCAGTGGCGGCCCAAAACTTTTGCCCGCATTGCCGGGCAGGAGCACATTACCCGCACGCTGCACAATGCTGTGCGCACTGGCCGGGTGGCCCATGCCTACTGTTTCTGTGGCCCCCGGGGCACAGGCAAGACCAGCACGGCCCGGGTGCTGGCGGCGGCCTTGAACTGTCTGGATCCGCAGCAGGGCGAGCCCTGCGGCCGGTGTGCCAGCTGCCGGGACATCGAGGCGGGCAGCGCCCTGGATGTGCTGGAGATCGACGCCGCTTCCCACCGCGGCATTGACGAGGTGCGGGAACTGCGGGAAAAGGTGCGCCTTTCCCCGGCCCTGGGCCGCTACCGGGTGTTCATTATCGACGAGGTACATATGCTCACGGGCGAGGCTTTCAACGCCCTTTTAAAAACCCTGGAGGAGCCGCCCGGCCATGTGGTGTTCATTCTGGCTACCACCGAGGCCCACAAGGTGCCCCTGACCATCCTCTCCCGCTGCCAGCGCTTTGATTTCCACCGCCTGGACGATGCCGTGGTGGCGCAGCGGCTTGAGGAGGTGGCGGCGGCGGCCGGGCTGGAGATGGAGCCGGCGGCGCTCGGGCTGATTGTGCGGGCGGCCGGGGGCGGCCTGCGCGACGCCCTGGCCGTGCTGGACCAGCTGGCGGCTTACAGTGCCGGGGTGATCCGCGCGGCCGACGTGCGGGAGCTGCTGGGCAGTGTGGGGCCCGAGGTGCTGGAGGGCCTGAAAAGCGCCCTTTTGGCCGGCGATGTGGCGGCGGCTCTGGAGCTGGTGGACCAGGCCTACCGGCAGGGGCGGGATCTGGCCTTGTTGCTGAACGATCTGTGCGCTTATTTGCGGGAGCTGTGGCTGGCGGCGCTGCGCTACGAGGATGATTTCCCGCCGGAGGAAGGGAGCACGGCCGGGCCGCCGCTGTCCAGAGAGGAGCTGCCCCGCCTGATGCGTGTGCTGGAGACCCTGGCCCGGGCCGGGCCGGAGCTGCGCTTTAGCCCCTCGCCGCGCCTGTTGCTGGAGCTGGCCCTGACCCAGGCCGCCCTGGACGCCCCGGCTCCCGGCGAGGCGCTGGAGCGCCGGGTGCAGCGCCTGGAGCTGCAGCTTTCCCGCCTGGGGGAAGCGGTGCGGCAGCTGGCCGGCCGCCGGGACGGGGGAGCGGCAGTGGCTTCTGCGGCGCCCACTGCCCCCGGCCTGGCCGCGGAAGGGCGGGACACGCCGGGGGATGGTCTGCCGGCCAGGGCGGTACCTGCGGCGGAATCCCCGCCCCCTGCCGGCGCGGTACCTGCGGCGGAAGCCCCGCCCCCTGCTGGCGCAGCGCTGAGCCGGCCC
>NZ_JBRAJI010000069.1:0-6919 GCF_052744395.1 Desulfurispora sp.
GCGGTGCCGGCCGCCACTGCGGCCGCCGGTGGAGCGACGCCGGCTGCGCCCGAGGCTGCATCCCGGGTGCAGGGCCGGGTGCAGGAGGAAGAAAAGCGATCTCTTCAGGCGGTAGTGGACCGGGTGCAGGCCGAAGCCCGCGCCGCCGGCCTGTACTACCCCGACGACCTGATCAAGCGCTACCACATCAGTTTAAAGACCAAGCCCTTTGTCATTTTAGCCGGCATATCGGGTGGCGGCAAAACCCGCCTGATGCTTACCTATGCCCGGGCCACCGGGGCCGAGCTGTTGCCCGTAGCCGTGCGCCCCGACTGGACCAGCAATGATAGTCTGCTGGGTGCCTACAACATTTTGCAAAATTCCTTTGTACCCACGCCCTTTTGCGAATTCCTGCTGGCGGCAGGCCGGGAATGCGAGCTGGCGGCCCGGGAAAACCGCCCGCCCCGCCAGTACATGGTGCTGCTGGATGAAATGAACCTGGCCCGGGTGGAATATTACTTCTCGGATTTTCTGAGCAAGATGGAACTGCCCCCCGAAATGCGGCGCATCCGTCTCTACGACCATCCGGTGGAGGACGCCCGCATTCCCCGGGAGGTGACCGTACCCCCCAATCTGTCCATCACGGGTACGGTGAACATTGACGAAACCACCCACACCTTCAGCGACAAAGTGCTGGATCGCTCCAATTTTATCAAGCTGGAGGAAATTGATCTCAAGTCCATGGGCCAGCTCTTTGGTTACTGGCAGCCACCCCTGGTCAATGAGGATGCGGCCCATCTGCTGGTGGACTATTTGAGCCGCATCAACAACATTTTGCGGGCTGCCGACCAGCAGTTTGGTTATCGCACGGCCACCGAGATCATCCGCTGGGTGGACTACGCCCTGACCAGCGATGCTTTTGGTTTCTACACCGCCCTGGATTATCAGATCAAGCAGAAGGTACTGGCCAAACTGCAGGTGGCCCGCAGCCGCCGGGCCGATACCGATATGGTGGCCCAGCTCCTGGGCTTTTTCGAGGATGAAAAGCTGCCCGGCGCCGAAGAGCCGGCCTTCCCGCAGTGCCGCGACTATGTGGAGCGGCTGAACGAGCGGGTGCGGGAGGAGGAGTTCACCCTTGGCCAGATCTGAACTGCCAGCCTGGCTGGTGGCAGCGCTCCAGGAGGTGCAGGTCTACCTGCTGGGTCGGCAGGTGACCGGTGTGCACCTGGAGCAGCCTCCCGAGCTGGAGGCGGCCGACCTGAGCACCCTGATCATTCACTACCCGGAAGGTGATCTGGATCCCGGCCAGCTGTACCTGCTGCTGGATTATGAACCTGGCCTGGGCGGCTACCCGCTGCGCTTTTTTCGGGCTGCTTCAGGTGTGCTGCGTCCCGAGAGCGAGCAGGTGCAGCAGTACGCCGGGCAGAAGTTCCTGGGTGAAAGCCAGCTGGCCCTGGTTTACGGGGGAGAAGTGCTGGAAGAAAAGATTATTACTGTACGCTACCTGGTGAGCCAGTTTACCTCCCAACAGGTTCAGTTCATGCGCAGTGAACTAATGGAGCAAAACATTTCCCTGCTGGATTATTATGGCATGGCGCGGGATCTGCAGGAATTGATGCGGCAACTGCCGCCCGGAGCAGCGGCGGCCCGCTTTGAAGTGCTGCGGCGGGTGGTGGGGGAGTTTTTGCCGCTCTTTCGTCGCATAGAGCGCGATCCGCAGCGGGCCCTGCAGCGGGTGGCGGTGCCCAGGCCCCTGCACAGCGCCGGGCAGGTTTCCCTGCAGATGCTGGACCGGGCTGCCCAACACTGCGGGCAGTGGCAATGGGTGGAGGGACCGGCCGGGCGCTCTCTTTTACCCGCCCGGCTGCCGGTGGAGCAAAATGTGGTTTCCTATAATACACCGGACAACCGCTTTTTGCTCCAGCTGGTGAGGCAGATGCGCCGGGAAGCCGTGCTGCTCAGACAGCAGCTGGCCGCCGAGGCGGTGTACCAGGCCCGCCGGGCGGCTGAACTGAGAGGGGGGTACCGGGAATGGGTGTTGGAAAAGGCTGCCCGGGCGCGGCGGGGGGTGCAGTATCTGGCCGGGGTGGAAAACACCCTGGATGGCCTGGTGCAGAATAGCTTCTTGCGCCATTTGCCCGGCCTCACCCTGCACCAGAACCGGGAGGTGCAGACCCTGCACCCGCTCTACCGCCAGGCCCGCCGTCTGGCCCGGCGCCTTCGCTCCGGCCTGCGCCTGGCCGACCAGTTGCTGGCGGTGGATGAAGCGGCCCTGCCCGTGCGCACCCGCAGCATTAACACGCTGTACGAATACTGGGTGGCCATGGGGGTGGTGCGGGCGCTGGTGGAGCTGGGCTTTGAGCCGCTTTCCAAAAACGGGGCCCGGCTGGCCGGGGACGAGCGCAGCTTCAACTACAACCTGAAGGAGAACGGGGTGGTAGAGCTTAAGGCTCGCGAAGGGCGCCTTTTGGTCTGGTACGCCCGCCGCTACCCCCGCCTGGATTATGCGCCGGCCGCCCTGCTGGGCGCCTACCCCTACCGCATTGCCGGCGTCTGGCAGTGCAAGGACTGCCCCGATGTGGCCATGGAATACTATCCGCCGGGAGCGCTTACGCCCGAGATTATCACCCTGGATGCCACTTTCAGCCATGACCCGCGCAAGCTGCAGGAAAAGCAGTATTACACCGATACCATCCGCAGCCGCAGCAGCCCGCACCAGCCCGAGGAGGAATGGGAGTTTCCCGTGCGCGAGGCCTGGGCCGTCTACCCCGACGATTACTACCCCCCGGCCCGGCGCAGCCGTACCACGGGCGGCGAGCTGGGTTTGGTACCCGGTCCCGGGGCGGCCGAGCGCCTGCGCCGCTGGCTGGCCGAGCGCCTCAAGGCCGTGTGGGGGTTGTGAGGCGGGGTCGGCGACTGTTATTTATTGTATATATTAGTTGAAATTTTCATAATATATTGACTTTATCCTCCTGTTCCTGCTAGCATATCTATAAGCGATTAGTAGTAGTAAGCAAAGTGAATGATAGTTCATTCATTGAGCAGGAACAGGAGGGAGATGTTTGTGACCATCTGGCTCAACCACTATCCGCCCGGCGTGCCGGCCAGCCTGACCTACCCCCGGGCTACCCTCTACGATGCTCTGCGGGAAACTGCCGGCCGCTACCCCCATCACACGGCCACCATTTTCATGGACGGCCGCCTGACCTACCGGCAGCTTTTGGAGCAGGTGGACAAAATGGCGGCGGCGCTGCAAAAACAGCTGGGTGTGCAGAAAGGTGACCGGGTGGCCCTGATGCTGCCCAATCTGCCCCAGATGGTGATTGCTTACTACGCCGTGCTGGCCGCAGGAGCGGTATGTGTGGGCGTCAACCCCATGTACACCGAAAGGGAGCTGTCCCACCAGATTAAGGATGCGGGGGCCAAAGTAATCATCCTGCTGGACCTGCTGTACCCCAAAGTAGAGGCAGTGCGGGAAAAGAGCGGGCTGGAAAAGCTGGTGGTGACCGGCATAAAAGATTACCTGCCCTTCCCCAAGAACCTGCTCTACCCGCTGAAAGCGCGCCGGGAAGGCCAGCTGGCCCATATTCCTCGTCGGCCGGATATTTACTGGTTTTCCCGGTTAATCAACCAGTCGGATGGCCTTTTCCAGCGGCCGGACATCGACCCGGAAAAGGATCTGGCCGTGCTGCAGTACACCGGCGGCACTACCGGCCTGTCCAAGGGAGCCATGCTCACCCACCGCAATATTTATGCCAACGCCCTGCAGCTGTGCGTCTGGGATACTGATAAAAAGACCGGTCAGGAAGTTTCCCTCTGTGTGTTGCCCTTTTTCCATTCCTACGGCATGACCGTGTGCATGAACATTTCGGTCTTCAACGGCTACACCATGGTGCTGATTCCCCGCTTTGATGTAAAAATGCTGCTGGAGAGCATCCAGCGCTACCGGGCCAATCTCTTCCCGGGTACGCCCACCATTTATGTGGCCCTGATCAATCATCCCGATACGCCTAAATACGACCTTTCCTCCATCCGTGGTTGCCTGAGCGGTGCGGCGCCTCTGCCCCTGGAAGTCAAGCAGAAGTTCGAGGCCATCACCGGGGGCGTGCTGGTGGAGGGCTACGGCCTTTCCGAAACCTCGCCCGTGGCCCTGTCCAACATTCTCTCCCGCCAGCACGATCCGGGCACTGTGGGGGCCATCGGCCTGCCCCTGCCCGACACTCTGGTGAAGATTGCCGATTTGGAAACTGGCCAGCGCGAGCTGCCCCCGGGCCAGGTGGGGGAAATTTGCGTTAAGGGGCCTCAGGTGATGGTGGGTTACTGGAACCGGCCCGAGGAAACCGCGGCCGCCCTGCGGGACGGCTGGCTGTATACGGGCGACATCGGCTATATGGACGAACGGGGCTACACCTTTATCGTTGACCGCAAAAAGGATCTGATCATTGCCGGTGGGTACAATATCTACCCGCGCGAGGTGGAGGAGGTGCTCTACGAGCATCCCAAAGTGCGGGAGGCGGCCGTGATTGGCGTGGCCGACCCCTACCGGGGGGAAACCGTGAAGGCCTTTGTGGTGCTCAAAGAGGGCGAACAGGCCAGTGAGCAGGAGATTATGGACTACTGCCGGCAAAAGCTGGCGGCCTACAAAATCCCTCGCTTGGTGGAGTTCCGCAGTGAGCTGCCCAAAACCAATGTGGGCAAGATCTTGCGCCGGGTGCTGGCTGACGAAGAAAAGCAAAAAGCCGCGGCCCAGGCCGCCGAATAGCGTTTTGCTAGCCGAGTGGGCCACGGCGCAGGCCAGTTCGCAGGAGCGGCAGCCGGTACAGCGGTCGTAGCGGATGAGTATTTCTTTGTTCATGCTCTCCTCTCCTTCCCCTTACCAGGGCCGGGTTTCCAGGCCAAGATCCCGGCGCCGTTCCTGGATGGCAGCGTACAGTTTTTCGGCTGCTTGTTGGGGGTCGGTTTCCACAATAAAGTAGCCGCCCAGCAGATCCTTAATACCACTGGTGAGCAATGAGGTAACCAGGGCACTGCCCAGTACGGGCGGCACCAGGCCCAGATGTACGGGCAGCCCGCAGGCCACCGCTCAGGTGCCGATGGCCACTGCTTTTTCGGTCTTGAATTCGGGGGCCGAAGCGGCTACGGGCAGCTTGTCCGTGTCCACGCCCAGTTTATTGGCAATGGCCACGGCCAGATCCACCGCCCGGCTGTTGTCCACACAGGAACCCATGTGCAGCACGGGCGGCAGCGGGCCATCCAGGCCGTTGGCCCGGCCGATAGCGGTTAAAACCGCCCTCAGGCCAGCCCCGGCATAGCGGTCGGTGGCCGCCGGATCCAGCAGACCGTGCCGGGCGTAGGCTCCGGCACCGCAGCCAGTGGCCAGTAGCAGGCGGTTGTAAGACAGGGTCTCCTGGCTTTCCAGTATGATTTGGCTGTTTGCGGAATCCAGAGCCATCACTCTGGTTCCCCGGCGCAGTTTGATGTTGTTGTCAGCACTGAGACAATAAAAAGCGCGGCCGGCTGGCCGCACTGGGGAAGGTTTGATCTGGAGTGAAAAAGGGGGACGTTGCTCAGCTCCACTCGTCCGCCCGGAGCTTTTGCCGCAGCTCGTCGCTCAACTGCTCCTCGGAAAAAATGCGGATGCCCTCACTCTGCAGCAGGGCCGCGGTGACGCCCCGGCCGGGGATAACCCGGCCCTGGAAGGTGCCGTCGTGGATGAAACGTCCGCCGCAGGAGGGGCTGCGTTCTTTCAAAATAGCTGCCCGGACGCCGAAAAGGCGGCAAATTTTCAGCACTTCCCGGGCGCCCTGGATGAAGGGCTCGGTGACGTCCTCCCCCCGGCAGTTTACCACCCGGGTCCGGCCATCGAGCACGTCACATCCCTGGCCGCCCTGGATTTCGGCCGCCGGGCGGGGAGTGGGCAGACCGCCCAGCTGCTCCGGGCAGGCCGGCACCACCAGGCCGCGGCGGCACAGCTCCACCAGTGCCGGCACGGTGTTATCTCCTCCGTTGTATTTGGCCCGCAGGCCCAGCAGACAGGAACTGATCAAAAGCATAGGGGTGTCTCCCTGGTCGAAATTATGATTTGCTCATAGTTTACATAAAAAACAAGGCTGGGACAATGTCCGACAGCCTTGTTTTTGGTTATTATTGCTAATGTCATTATTGCCTTAACCAGAGTACCCTTAAAAGCGAGTTTCTGGCCAGGTATTATTCGGGCGAGTGAATATGTTCCAAATAGTTATCTGCCCATTTCCTGCAGGAATGCTGTGTGCAGTTCGCCAGCCCTATAGGCGGTGTTGTTTAAAATGTCCAGGCATAGAGGGATGTTGGTCTTAATTCCGCCGATAGTGCATTCTTGCAGAGCATTTTGCAGTGTCCGGATGGCCTGGTTTCTGTCCCGCCCCCGGGCAATGATTTTGGCCAGTAGAGGGTCGTAGTAGGGTGGGACAGTCAGGCCACTTTGTAGGGCGTGGTCAATTCGCAGGTCAGGACCGGTGGCTGGCAGGGACAGTTCCTGAATTATGCCAGGCGAAGGCAGAAATGTTTGGGGGTCTTCGGCATAAACACGGGCCTCGATGGCGTGACCGTCCAGGTGGATATCTTCTGGCGAATAAGGCAACCTGGCACCTCCCGCCAGCAAGATCTGTGCCTGCACAATGTCAATGCCCGTGACCATTTCGCTGACAGGATGTTCTACCTGCAGCCGGGCGTTTATCTCCATAAAGTAGTATTCTCCCTGTCGGGAACGCAGGTATTCTATGGTGCCGGCTCCTTTGTAACGCATTTGCCTGGCCAGGCGCCGGGTGTAGCGATAAAGGATTTCTCTTTCCTCGGGAGATACCACCGGAGAAGGGGATTCTTCAATTATTTTCTGAAAGCGTCTCTGGATTGTAGATCGTAAAATAGAATTGACCCCCGCTAGTCAAGTAAAACTGACCCA
>NZ_JBRAJI010000070.1:0-6897 GCF_052744395.1 Desulfurispora sp.
CGATGGTACTGGGGGGTCGACCCCTGGGAGAGCAGGTCGCCGCCGCAATAATTTTGGATACCCGGCAGCTCTGTTCGGAGCGCCGGGTATCTTATTTTTTGTAAAATAAACTAACTATTGCAAAAACAAGCCAGGGTATTGACAAAAGTAAGTGTCTATTGTATAAAGATATATGTCCACTGGTTGAGTACACAGGCATTGCTACATATACAGGGGGGATTTATTTGACCGGCACTCCCCGTTTTTACATTGTCCAGGAGGATATCCTGCCGGAAGCCCTGATCAAAACTGTGCAGGCCAAGGAGCTCCTGCGCAGTGGAGAGGTTTCCACCGTCGCCCAGGCTGTGGAGAGGGTGGGCCTGAGCAGGAGCGCTTTTTACAAATACAAAGACAAGGTTTTTCCGCTGCAATACTGGGGGCAGGGCCGCACTGTGGTGATCAGTCTGCTGCTGGAGCACAGATCGGGCGTACTTTCGGGTGTCCTGACCAAGATTGCCGCTATGCATGGCAATGTGGTTACAATTAACCAGGATTTTCCCCGCCAGGGCGTAGCAGCTGTCACGGTCACGGTGGAAACCTCGCAGATGACGGCGGGCGTGGGACAACTATTATCACTGCTCGGTGAGCAACCCGGTGTACGGCAGGCTGTGTTGCTGGGCGAGGGTGAACAAACATGAACGGGAAGGAAGGAGACAAAACATGCCAACCATCAGAGTGGGACTGCTGGGATTGGGGACTGTAGGCAGTGGAGTGTATAAAATACTCACCGGCAACCAGGAAAGTATTGCCAGCAAGGTGGGCGCCAATGTGGAGATTACCAGAATACTGGTGCGCGACCGCTTACGCAATCGATCCTTGCCGGTCGATTCCGCCATCCTGACGGAAAATGCCGCCGATATTATCGAAAACCCGGAGATAGATATTGTTGTGGAAGTAATGGGCGGTCTGGAACCAACCCTGGATTATGTTCTGACCGCTTTGAAAAATGGCAAAAGTGTGGTTTCGGCCAACAAGGATATGGTGGCTCTGTATGGTCGGGAATTGTTTGCGGCTGCCCGGGAGAGTGCCGTGGACTTTCTCTTTGAAGGCAGTGTAGCCGGAGGAATCCCCATCATCAGGCCGCTGAAGGTATGCCTGGCGGCCAACCGCATCCAGGAGATCATGGGCATAATTAATGGAACAACCAACTATATGCTGACCAAAATGACCCGGGAGGGCAGCGACTACCAGCAGGTGCTGGCCGAGGCCCAGCAGATGGGTTATGCTGAAGCGGATCCCAGCGCCGATGTAGGCGGACTGGATGCCGCGCGCAAACTGGCTATCCTGGCTTCCATCGCCTTCAATACCAGGGTGACTTTAAATGATGTTTATGTGGAGGGAATTGAGAAGATCGGGGCCCGGGATATTGCTTATGCTTCCGAACTGGGCTATATTGTAAAGCTGCTGGGTATTGCCAAAGAAACCCCGGAGGGTATCGAAGCCAGAGTACACCCCTGCTTTATCCCCCATCATCACCCCCTGGCGGCGGTCAGCGATGTTTTTAATGCGATTTTTGTGCGGGGCGATGCCGTGGGTGAAACCATGTTTTACGGTCGGGGAGCCGGTGAGATGCCCACGGGCAGCGCTGTGGCCGGTGACATTCTGGACGCGGCCCGCAACCGGCTGCGCGGTACCTGTGGTATAAACTGCACCTGCTATGAGCAGAAAATGATCCGGCCGGTGGAACAGATCAGCAGCCGCTATTATATCCGCCTCAATGTTCAGGACCGGCCCGGCGTGCTGGCTTCTATTGCTTATGCCTTTGGCGACAAGGAGGTCAGTCTGGCCACCGTGTTGCAGAAGCATACCCGCGGTGAACAGGCGGAAATTGTCCTGATTACGCACCGGGTGCGCGAGCTCAATCTCCAGGATGCGCTCAAACTGGTTCAACAACTATCATCGGTACACGCTGTCTCCAATGTCATTCGGGTAGAAGGTGAATAAGGGAAATGACTGCAGTGCGCGTAACGGTTCCTGCCTCCACGGCCAATCTGGGACCCGGCTTTGACTGCCTGGGGATGGCTCTAAATCTTTACAATATAGTAGAAATGCAGGAAGCAAGCGGTCTGGAAATTATTGTGGAGGGTGAGGGGGCCGGCAGTATTGCCCGGGATGCCAGCAATCTGGTTTACCGGGCAGCGACTTTGCTGTTGAACAAAGCCGGTTACCGGCCGCCGGGATTAAACATCCGCTTGATCAATAATATCCCGCTGGCGCGCGGACTGGGCAGCAGCAGTGCAGCCATTCTGGGCGGTTTGCTGGCGGCCAATGCCCTGAGCGGCGGTACTTTTTCCAGCGCCGAACTGCTGGATATGGCTTTGGAACTGGAAGGGCATGCCGACAATCTGGCCGCGGCGCTCTGGGGAGGTATTGCCGTAGTGGCTCCGGTAGAGGGAAGAGTCAGACATGTGCAACTGGATCCGCCGGCCGGGCTAAAAGTGATTGCGGCGGTACCAGACTACACACTGAGCACAGCGGCCTCCCGGCAGGTGCTGCCCGAAACCATACCCTACCGCGATGCCGTATACAATCTGGGACGTTTGGCTTTATTGATAGCTGCGCTGTCCCGGCAGGACACCGACCTGTTTTCTGTGGCCATGCAGGATGTTTTGCACCAGCCCTATCGCTCGGCTTTGATCCCGGGGATGGACAGGATCATGCAGGCGGCCCGGGATGCCGGCGCCCGCAGTGTTACTCTGAGCGGAGCCGGGCCCACCATTACAGCTTTTGCCTGCGAGAGAGAGGCGGACATTGCCCGGGCCATGCAGCAGAGCATGCAGGACAGCGGTATTAACTGCCGGGTTTTGATCCTGCAGCCCGATCACCGGGGAGCTGTCTGGAGCAGGCTGTAACAGTATGGCGCACATTATTGCAGAGAGGAAGGAATAGCATTATGCTGGTTGTGCAGAAATATGGTGGCAGTTCTGTGGCCAATCCGGAACGGATTAAAAATGTGGCCCGGCGGGTGGTGGAAACCCGCCGGCAGGGGCACGACGTGGTGGTGGTGGTCTCGGCCATGGGCGACACCACCGATGAACTGATTGACTTGATGAAACAGATATCCAGCCAGCCGCCGGAAAGGGAAATGGATATGCTGCTTTCCACCGGCGAGCAGATTTCCATTGCCCTGCTGGCCACGGCTATCGGTGAGCTGGGCGAGAAAGTAATTTCCCTCACCGGTCCCCAGGTGGGCATTATTACCGATGATGTGCACACCAAGGCCAGAATTGTGCAAATCACCGGGGATCGCTTGCAGCAGGAACTGGCAGCGGGCAGTATTGTGGTGGTGGCCGGTTTTCAAGGGATCAACGGTGCCAATGACATCACCACGCTGGGACGCGGCGGTTCGGATACCACAGCAGTTGCCCTGGCGGCTGCCCTCCAGGCGGACGTGTGTGAAATATATACCGATGTGGATGGGGTTTACACCGCTGACCCGCGTCTTGTGCCCACGGCGCGCAAACTGGACGAGATCTCCTACGATGAGATGCTGGAGCTGGCCAATCTGGGCGCCCAGGTCCTGCACCCCCGTTCGGTGGAATGTGCCAAGCTTTACGGTATCACCATCCATGTGCGCAGCAGTTTTCATCACCGGGAAGGAACTTATGTCAGGGAGGTTGCCAATATGGAGAAACCGCTGGTAGTGACCGGGATAGCCCATGATCTGAATGTGGCCCGCATCGGCCTGTTTGATGTGCCCGACAAACCGGGTGTGGCCTGGCGCATTTTTGCCGCTCTGGCCGCGGAAAATATCAACGTGGATATGATCATCCAGAGCGCCATGCGCGATGAGCAGAACAACATCGCCTTTACTCTGGCCAAAACCGATCTGGCCAAAGCACTGGCTGTGGTGGAAAAGATCCAGGACAGCGTGGGCATTAAGAGCTACACCTACGATGACGATGTAGCCAAGGTATCCATTGTCGGCGCCGGCATGGTTACCAATCCCGGGGTGGCGGCCATGATGTTTGAAGCGCTGGCCCAAAGAAACATCAATTTAGAAATGATTACCACATCCGAAATCAAGGTCTCCTGTATTGTCAAGGCCGGACATGCCCGGGAGGCTGTTCAGGCCCTGCACGAAATGTTCGCCCTGGCTAAAATATAGCCCATAATGATCGAGTGAAGTTATTAAAAGCGATCCCGGCCGATTAATTAGTAATCGGCCGGGTTAATGTAAACGTTGACAGGGAATATGACGCATCTTCACTTATTTTGGTGGAAAAATATACACGGGTACTCTTACCACATCCTTTTCCCGTCCATCTTCTGGACTAATCCAGAACACTTCCAGATTCGCTTCACCCACCACAGTTTTAGCCCACTTCAGTTCCAGTTGAAAATCTCCGCGTCCGGGTGCTCCGGTCAGTGCGGTGGTCCAGCCAGTAGCAATTTTTTCCCCGTTACTGCGGACGAGACGGGCCTGAACAGTTCCTTCAAAAACCATGGCACTACCTCGCACGGTTAACAAATTATTCTTGACCAGCATGCCCGGGTAAGGTCTGGTTACCCAGATGGCCGGTTCCACAACTTTTGATAAATCTCTGGTAAAAGGCTGTTCATATAATCCCACATGGCCCCACCAGTCCATTACGCGTTGATCTAGTTCTCCTTCCACCATAAAAGAAACTTTTTTGATGGTGGGGAATTCTGTCAGGGTATTAACTATGCTCTGTATACCCAGTTCTTCCAGGGCAGCTCCCACATTGGCCTGCAATACTTCGCGAGAGAAATTGACAGTTGCCTGCAGGTCTTTTATTTCTATTCCCAGAAGTTGCGTAGCAGGCGGCAATATGCGTGAAGCACCTCCTGTCTGAACCTTCCCTTGTATTAACTCGTTAATAGCAGCATGTGCTACCTGTTTGGTATATGGTAATTCATGCACTTCCCGCACCAGATATGCATCGTATACGGTCACCTTTGGATAATATACAGCCAGCCGCACCAGAGAACTGATCAGTACCGAGGAGGTATCGGTATCCCATTCCACCTGGCAGTTTAATGCTTCAGCAAAATATCTAACCGGCACTACGGTTCTGCCTTGTATAACTTGTACTGGTACATCCATGTTGATGGTGCTGCCATTTTTATAGATGACTTTACTGCCCACCGGTAACAGCAGAAAAATATTGCTTTTATTTACCACAACAACATTCATCTCGGCACAATAACATACCTTTGCTCCCAGGGCCTCGGCTGCTGCTCTTACAGGCAGCATTACCCGTCCATCAATAAGGTAAGGGGAAAGGTCAGTAGATATTTTTTTCCCATCCACGAAAAGATGAATATCACTGGCTGAACATATGCCCTGAAAAGAACATGTTATAAATATAACAAAAATTAGGCAAAACAAGCATTTTCGCAACATTATTGCGCATCCTTTCTTGGCTGGAGATATTCGGTTGAAATGTTATTATTCAATATATTCATACGCCCTGAAAAATTACCCGGTCAAAAACTGTGCAAAAAAGAAAAAAAAGCTGGCAGCCGGTAATCCAGGATTACCAGCTACCAGCTTTTTTCCATCTCTGTCCACGGCGCTTTTATCTTTCGCTAGTTCCGAAAAACAGCGGCAGCAGATCGGGTCCGTTCTCCACAAAAAGCCCGGTTTGGGAAGCTGCCTTTTCACTGAAACCGGTACCTTCCCCGGAGGCAGTCCTGGCTGGGGAGCGGCAAATAACAAAGGGTACCGGATCGGCGGTATGGGTGCGCTTGCACAGCGGCGTGGGGTGGTCGGGGAGAACCAGCAGGGAAAATTCTGTACCGGCCATGTCCTGTAAAATGGGTCCCACCACCAGGTGATCGATCTTTTCAATGGCCGCTATTTTATCGGCCAGGATGCCCTGGTGGGCTGCTTCGTCGGGCGCCTCAATATGCACATACACAAAATCCAGGCCCTCCCGCAATGCCGCTACGGCAGCCCTGGCCTTGCCGGCAAAATTGGTGTGCAGGTTACCGGTAATGCCCGGTACATCAATCACCTGCATCCCGGCACAAAGACCAATGCCCCGGATTAAATCGACAGCAGAAATCACGCCACCCTTTAAGCCGAAAAGGTCCTGGAAAAGGGGCAGGGCGGGCTTTTTCCCCTGGCCCCAGAACCACAGGCTGTTGGCCGGTCGCAGGCCCCTGGCCAGGCGGGCGATATTCACCGGGTGGCTGACCAGCAACTCGTAGCTCTTTTTCATTAAAAATAACAATTGCTCGCTGCCCGGGCCCGTGGGCAGATAGCCGGCCACCGGCTGCTCCAAAATATCGTGGGGTGGGGTGTAGTTACCGGCCATCTCTCCGTGATGCCAGATCAGCAAATGGCGATAACTGACTCCCGGGTAAAAGCGCATCGCTGAACTGCCCAGGGCGCGGTCAATGTCCTGTATGATTGCGGCCGCTTCTTCTGAAGAAATTTCCCCCGCGCTGTAATCCAGCATAGTTTTTTCTTCATAGGGTTCGTGTTCGGAAAGCGTAACCAGATTGCAACGGAAAGCCACATCGGCCGCCTGCATCTGCACGCCAATGCTCACTGCTTCCAGAGGAGAGCGGCCCGTGTAATAGCGGGCCGGGTCGTAGCCCATCACCGACAGGTTGGCCACGTCACTGCCGGGAGGAAAGCCTTCCGGAACCGTTTTGACCAGCCCCACGGTGCCGTGGGCGGCCAGATAGTCCAGATGGGGCGTGCGGGCCTGTTCCAGCGGGGTGCGGCCGGCCAGCTCCGGCAAAGGATAATCGGCCATGCCATCGGCCAGAATTACTATGTACTTCATGCATAACGCCTGCCTTTTCTGGATTAATCTGTTTGTTAACAAAAACCTGGATCCGTGATACCATCTCACCAATAACCATTTTCAGGCATAATCTGGG
>NZ_JBRAJI010000071.1:0-6300 GCF_052744395.1 Desulfurispora sp.
GGCCCGCTGCCGCGGCCTCGCCGGGTGCTGCAGCCGGTGCTCCGGACGGGCTCGCACGGGATTAGCGCACCCGCGTTATCGGCGTGAGCCACAGCGCGGCGTGGCAGTTATCCGAAGCGAGCGACTTGCGGAGCGCCGTTAACGGCACAGGCGCGGCGAGGTCGCCGCACCCGCGGCGCGAGTGGCGAGGCCAAAGCTATGCCGCAGCTGAAGCGAAACTGAGGTGCACTGTGCCCGGCATAGGAAGGCAAATGGTCCCATGCCGCATACGAGCGCCGCGCTGGTGCGGTCCGCAGCCGCGCCGTCTTGCCGTCGGCGCTTTAGCCACGGAGCGAGCGCGGATACTGCCGCGCCAGGTATTGCCGCCTGCGGGTGCGTATCCTGTTCTCGCACGGGATGCGCACCCGCATGTGTTCCACCCAAACGAGCCCGCTCGCAAACAATGCCGGCGCGGCAGTATCCGCACAATCACATTGCGGCAATAGTGGCGACATCTTCGCTGCCATCCAGCCCGGCCAGGCCCAGCTCCCGCTGCCGGGCCGGGCCAATCGTACCGTTGGCCTCCCAGCCCATCAGTGCATAAAACTCTTGCAGCATAAAATCCAGGCGCACCACCTGGCCCCGGCAGGGCCCTTCGGGCACCGGCTCGCGCAGGAACTTCTCCGGCAGCCGGTCATCCCGCCCGCTGGCCCCGCAGCGGAAGTTGAACAGCCTCTCCGCGTTCACAATGCGTTCGCCCGCCGCCAGCAAATCGGCCCCGCTCACCGGCTCCCCGGCCAGAGCCGCCACCACCCGGGCGGTTTCCACCAGGTCGAAGTCCAACAGCATGGCCTGAACAGGAATGCGGCAGATGCCCAGAGCGTCTAAGGCCGCACTGGCGCTCATACACTGTTTGACCATGCGGGCCTTGCCCTCCTCGCTCAGCCGGTCGCCCGCCTGTTCGGTACCGTAAGCCTCCCGGGCCTGCTGCGGGGTGTAGGCGTACTCGGGTTTGGCATAAACCTGATTGAAATCGGCGCCGCGGGGCAGCACGGCGTAGCCCAGGGCGCTGCCTTTAAAGCCCCGCGGGTCCATGATGGGCAGGGCCAGCCCTTTGACGTGATAGGCGTACTTCTCCGCCCCCCGGCCAATGATGGCCGCCGCCTGCGCCATGCCCCGGGAAAGAGCATCGCCCAGCCAGGTGCGCCGGTAGACCATGCGCCAAAGCAGCTCCTCCATAGCCGGCACATTGCCCCAGGTCAGCTCCAGCCCGCCGGTATCCTCGCGGGTTAAAATGCCCCGCTCGTAAAGGTCCATGGCAAAGGCCACCAGACAGCCGGCATCGTAGCTGTCAATGCCGTATTCATCACACAGGTTGCACAGGTAGATGCTCTCCCGCCCGTCGGCATTGCCGCAGCGCAGGCTCCACATGGACAGGGGCTCGTATTCGCCCCGGTCGCCCACAAAACCGGCGTGCCGCCCCTGGTCCAGCCGCACAAAAGCCCGGCAGTGCACGGGGCAGTTGTAGCAGGCATGGCGCCCGATGACCAGGTGCTGGTAGGCCGAGCCGCAGGCGGTATCCACGCCGTCAAAGGTCACCTGGTTAAAATTTTTCACCCCGGCTGCGCCCAGGCGCACGGTCCAGGAAACGCTGCTGGCCGAACCTTCTTTAGTCTACTCCTCCCAGCAGGGCAACGCGCGCAGTTTGGCCACAAATTCCTGCACCGCCTGCCCGGCCTGGGGGGAAGCGGGCGGCACGCGGGGCGCAGTGGGGATGACCACCGCTTTCAGGTTCTTGGAGCCCATCACGGCGCCCATACCGGTGCGGCCCGCCGCGTGCCCCACCGCCGTGGCCACACAACCCAGAGCCGACAGGTGTTCCCCGGCCGGGCCGATCAGCACAGCTTCCGCCGCCTCACCCTCCCGTTCTTTGAGCAGCCGGCGCGCCGCATGGGTTTTCTGTCCCCACAGCGCGGAGGCATCTTCAATGCTCACCCGCTCCTCCTCCAGGCGGATATATACCGGCCGCGCCGCCCGGCCCGTGATCACCAGGGCCACAATGCCCAGCGCCCCAAGGCGCGCTGCAAATTTGCCCCCGCCGTTGGAAGAACCGATCAGACTGGTGAGTGGCGAGCGGGCGGTCAGGTGCAGCCGGCCCGTGGTAATCATGCGGCTGCCGCCCAAAAGCCCGGGCGCCAGCACCAGGATGTTCTCGGGCGCCAGGGGCTCCACCCGACCGGACAGATAGCGCAGCAAAATGTATGCGCCCAGGCCCCGCCCGCCCAGAAAAGCGCGCAGCACTTCCTCCGGACAGGGCCGGCGCCTGATATCTCCCGTGCTCAGGTTTACATAAACCAGATCGCCTTGAAAAATGCCCATGGGCTTACCTCCTCCCAGGTGAGTTACAGCCGGCTGCTCAGGCGCGGCCGGCTGTTTGTTCGATTAAGTGTAATTCCCTGTCCTACCCGGCAGGTCCTCCTGAACAATAGCGCCCAGGATGCATACCGTTGCGGGCTTAACTAATCAACCCTTTGGCTTTCAGGAACTCTTTGGACACTTCCTCCACGGTCTTCTTGTCCACATCCACCTGCTTGTTCAACTCCATGATGGTGGCATCATCCAGTAGCGAGCTCAGCTTCTTCATCTGCTCGGGCAGCTGCGGGTAGGCGTCGATGATCTCCTTGCGGAAGACCGGGGCGGCGTTGTACACCGGGAAGGCCTTCTTGTCGTCTTCCAACATCACCAGGTCGTAGGCCTTGACCCGAGCATCGGTGGTGAAGGCCAGGCCGGCCTCGGCCTGCTTGGCCTTCAGCGCTTCATAACCCACGTTGAGGGCGGCATTGATCAGGAGCTTTTTGGGATACTTGAAACCATAAACCCCTTCGAAGTGGGCCAGGCCGTCCGGGCGCTCGTTGTACTCCTGGGTGCTCACAAAGCGGATGGGCTCGCCCTTCTTGATCTGCTCAATCAGTTCCGAGGTCTTGGTCAGGTTGTACTTCTGGGCGATATCCTTGCGCACCATGATGCCGTAGGTGTCATTGAGCGGCGCGTAATCCAGCCAGACCAGGCCGTTCTTGGCATCCCACTCCTTGACCAGGGTAAAGCAGGCCTCTTCATTGAAGCTGGGTTCGTGCTTCATCACGTTGATCAGCACCGTGCCGGTGTATTCCCAATAACCGCTGATCTGTCCGGATTCCAGGGCCGGCCGGATCACCGCCAGCTCACCCAGACCCACTTTGTTTTCCACGGGATAGCCCAGGTGCTGCAGGTACTGGTAGGTGAGCGTGCCCAACAAAAGCGCCTCGGTGAAGGTCTTGGAGCCGATCACAATAGTGGGTTTCTTCTCGCCGCCCGCATTGCTGCCGGTGGCGGCTTTGTCGGCCGGCTGGCCGCTCTGGCTGCCGCCGCAGCCCACCGCGCTGACCAGCAGGGCCAGCACTAAAAGGCCCAGCAGGCTGTACCGTAAAAATTTTTTCATAGTCCTACCCCTTTCTCATGTTTGGTTGGCCAGGTTCCCCCATCTTACACTGTGCTGTCGTCCAGTTTTTAGCCGGCTTTTTCCTCCGGCTCTTGGCTGTGCGGCCCAATGCGGTCAATCTCCGGCAGTCAACTCCAGCTGCTGCAGTAAGCGGCCTTCTCCCACCCCCTTTATATCTTCATCCAATGATCAGGCCTCCCGGGCGGGCGGTGCCACCCGGTGTTCCAGATAGCCCAGGGCCCGGTCCAGGAAAATGGCCAAAAGCGCCCCCAGACCGGCTCCCACCAGCAGGAACTCGGGCCAGAACATGTTCAGACCGATCAGAATTAAATCGCCCAGACCGCCCCCGCCGATGTAGGCGGCCAGCGTTCCCACACTAACCACATAAACCGTGGAGGTGCGAATGCCGGCTAAAATCACCGGCAGGGCCAGGGGAATTTCCACTTCCCAGAGCACCTGGCGCTGGGACATGCCCATACCCTGCGCCGCTTCTTTCACCTCGGGGCTCACCCCGTTCAAACCGGCAATGGTATTGCGGGCAATGGGCAAAAGAGCCTGCACCACCAGCGCCACTATGGTAGGCTTTAAGCCCATGCCCAGAAAGGGCATGGCCAGGGCCACGATGGCCAGGCCGGGCACGGTCTGCAAAAGGTTTAAAACATTGAGCACCACTACCCCCAGGGACCGGTAGCGCGGCCGGGTGAGCAAAATGCCCACGGGCACCGATACGGCCACCGCCAGCACTACGGCCACCAGCACCATGAAGCAGTGCACCAGCAGGGCTTCGGGAGCCCGGTGGAAAAAGGCTTCCTGAAAACGCTCCCAGCTCATAGCCCACCCTCTTTTCGACAGGTGTATTGCCGGATCTCCTCCAGGGTGATCACACCCGCCGGCTGCTCACCGTCCAGCACCCCCAGGCAATCCCGGCCCAGTTCCAGCATCAGCGACAGGGCGTCGCGCAGCAGGGTGGTGGCCTGCACCAGCGCCTCCCGCCCCTGTTCCAGTTGCCGCTCCCAGTCGGTCCCGGCCAGCGCCCCGGCCGGCGCAAAGGCCGCCGGCCGCCCGGCCTCATCCAGCATAAAGCACCCCGCTGCCCGCTGATCCGCTACTTTCTCCCCGGCCCGGGCCCATTCCGGCCGGGTTACCGTGACCGCCCGGCGCTGCACCAGCTTTTCCACCGGGAACAGGCTGAGCAGCTTGACCGCCCGGTCGTAGCCAATGAAGTCGCGCACAAAATCGTTGGCTGGCCGGGTGAGGATCTCGTAGGGCGTACCGTACTGCACCAGCCGACCCTGGTTGAAAATGGCTATTTTATCGCCCATCTTGATGGCTTCGTTGATGTCGTGAGTAACAAAGCAGATGGTCTTTTTCATTTCCCGCTGCAGGCGCAAAAACTCGTCCTGCAGGTAGTTGCGCACCACCGGGTCCACAGCGCCGAAGGGTTCATCCATGAGCATCACCGGCGGGTCCACGGCCATGGCCCGGGCCACCCCCACCCGCTGCATCTGACCACCGCTGAGCTGGGCGGGGTACTTGTGCCGGGTGGTTGCCGGGTCCAGTCCTACCAGGGCCAGCAGCTCATCCACCCGCTGGCTGATCTTTTCTTTGGGCCAGCCGTACAGGCGGGGCACGATGGCAATATTTTCGGCCACCGTGCGGTGGGGCAAAAGGCCAATCTGCTGGATGACATAGCCAATGCCCATGCGCAGCCGGTCCGGATCGCTTTGGCGCACATCCTGGCCGTCAATCAGCACGGTGCCCGAAGTGGGCTCGATCATGCGGTTGATCATGCGCAGGGTGGTGCTCTTGCCGCAGCCCGACGGCCCCACAAAGATGCAGGTTTCACCCTTTTCTATCTTCATGGATAGCCGGTCCACCGCCGGCACCTGCTGCCCCCTGTAAATTTTGGTCACTTCGATTAGTTCAATCAAGACTGCCGCCTCCTTTACCAAGCGTCATCCCGGGGCACGGCCCGGACTGGCCGCCGCATCCTCTAACCGCGGCGCACCCGCAGGCCGCGGGGTACCAGCATTCTCTCCACCACGCCCAGCAGCCCGTCCAGGACAATGGCAATGGCCGCCACCAGCATGGCCCCCACCACAATCATCTCAATATTGAAGCGGGTCAGCCCCTCGGAGATCAGCCGCCCCAGATTCCTTTCGCCAATGTAGGTGGCCACGGCGGCAATGCCCGTGGTCATCACCGCAGTGATGCGGAAACCGGCAAAAATCACCGGCGCAGCCAGGGGTAGCCGGATCTCGCGCATGATCTGCCAGTAGCTCATACCCATGCCCCGGGCGGCTTCAATGACACTGGGGTCCACGCCCTTGATGCCCTGGTAGACGTTGCGCACCAGGGGCATCATAGCGTAGAGCACCAGCGCCACCAGGGCGGAGCGCCGCCCCAGGCCCAGAAAGGGGATGGTGACCATGACGGCAAACAGCGAGAGGCTGGGCACGCAAAAGATGGTATTGGCTATCCCCAGCACCCGGTTGGCCCACTTCTCCCGGCCGGTGATCAGCACGCCCACGGGCACCCAGAGCAGCAGGGACAGAGCCACGGCCCAGAGCACCAGCGTCAGGTGGTTCTGGCCGTATTCCAGGAGCAGCGGGGTGTTTTTTTGCATGAACTGGATGTACTCCACAAATGCACCTCCCGTATCTTCATTAAGCGGGTGCGCATCCGGAAGCGGGTGCGCATCCGGAAGCGAGTGCGCATCCGGAAGCGGGTGCGCATCCGGAAGCGGGTGCGCATCCGGAAGCGAGTGCGCATCCCGTGCTCGCCCGATCTGCGCACCGGGCAGCACCGGCGGCTCGGCCGCGGGCGGGCCGGGCCGCCCCGGA
>NZ_JBRAJI010000072.1:0-6293 GCF_052744395.1 Desulfurispora sp.
GCTGCCGCGGCCTCGCCGGGTGCTGCAGCCGGTGCTCCGGACGGGCTCGCCCGGGTTTAGCGCACCCGCAGTTGCGGTTGCGGGTGTTGGCCCAACGCGGCGCGGCAGTTGTCCAAAGCGAGCGACTTGCGGAGCGCCGGTAACGGCACAGGCGCGGCGAGGTCGCCGCACCCGCGGCGCGGAGTGGCGAGGCTGAAGGCATGCCGCAGCTGATGCGAAGCTGAGGTGCTATGCGCCGGACATAGAAAGGCAACTGGCAGCATGCCGCATACGAGCGCCGCGCTGGTGCGGCCCGCAGCCGCGCCGTCTTGCCGTCGGCGCGGAGCACTGGAGCGAGCGCGGACACTGCCGCGCCGGGTATTGCCTGCGAGCGCACTCGCCCGGGATTTACGCACCCGCCCGTCCGCTAGCGCGCCGCCAGAGCCTGATCCACCAGGCGATCCACCAGCTCATCGTCGGCCAGATAGGGCAGGGTGATGTGCCCGCGCCCGGCGTACTCGCTGTTGAACTCGGCCGCCGTGCTCAGCGAATTCTCATTGCGGGCCCAGGCCCGGCGGGCCACACCGCCCACCACGTCCCAGAGCAGCGCCGACCGGATCACCTGATCCACCCGCTGGCTGCCGTCCAGCACCAGGCCGAAGCCGCCGTTGATGGCCTTGCCCACGCCTACGCCACCGCCGTTGTGCAGCGCCACCAGGCTCATGCCCCGGGCGGCGTTGCCCGCAAAACACTGCACGGCCATGTCGGCCATCACATTGCTGCCGTCCTTGATATTGGCGGTCTCCCGGAAGGGCGAGTCGGTACCGCTCACATCGTGGTGATCCCGCCCCAGCATGACCGGGCCAATTTCGCCCCGCCGGATCATCTCGTTGAACTTGAGGGCGATCTTCACCCGCCCGGCAGCATCCTGGTAGAGAATGCGGGCCTGGGAGCCCACCACCAGGTTGTTCTGGGCCGCATCCCGGATCCAGATGTAGTTGTCCCGGTCCTGGGGCCGGCGGTGGGGGTCGATGCATTCCAGGGCCGCCCGGTCGGTTTTGGCCAGGTCCTCCGGCCGGCCGCTCAGGCAGACCCAGCGGAAGGGCCCGTAACCATAGTCGAAAAGCTGCGGGCCCATGATGTCCTCCACATAGGAGGGCCAGATGAAGCCGTCCTTTTCATCCACGCCATTTTTGGCGATTTCTTTCACCCCAGCGTCAAAAACCGCCTTCATGAAGGCATTGCCGTAGTCGAAGAAATAAGTACCCCTTTCCACCAGAACCTTGATCAGCTCGTAATGGCGGCGCAGACTCCTGTCCACCATCTCCTGGAAACGGGCCTGGTCGGTGGCCAAAAGGGCGGTGCGTTCTTCAAAAGTGAGCCCCTGCGGGCAGTAGCCGCCCTGGTACACCACATGGCAGGAGGTCTGGTCGGAAAGCAGGTCCACGGGAATGTGGTGCTGCACAATGTACTCCAGCAAATCCACAATGTTGCCGTGATAAGCAATGGATACGGGCTGGCGGCTGGCCAGATGCTCCCGGGCGATGCGGAAAACCTCGTCCAGGTCGGCGCTGACCCGGCTCACCCAGCCCTGCTGGTGGCGCGTCTTAATGCGCGAGTAGTCCACCTCGGCGATGATGCCCACCCCGCGGGCGATTTCGATGGCCTTGGCCTGCGCCCCGCTCATGCCGCCCAGCCCCGAGGAGACAAACAGGCGGCCGCGCAGGTCCCCTTCCGGTCCGATGCCCAGCTTGAGCCGTCCGGCATTGAGCAGCGTGTTGTAGGTGCCGTGCACAATGCCCTGGGGCCCGATGTACATCCAGCCCCCGGCCGTCATTTGCCCGTAGTTGGCCACACCCATTTCCTCGGCAATCTCCCAGTCGTGGGGGTTGTCAAACATGCCCACCATCAGCGCGTTGGTGATGATCACCCGGGGGGATTCCGGCCGGGAGGGGAAAAGGCCCAGAGGGTGACCCGACTGCACCACCAGGGTCTGGTCGGGGGTAAGCTCCTCCAAATACTTCTTGATCAGCCGGTACTGCAGCCAGTTCTGGCACACCCGGCCGGTTTCGCCGTAGGTGACCAGCTCGTAGGGGTACAGGGCCACCTCGAAATCCAGGTTGTTGTCGATCATCACCTGAAAGGCCCGGCCCTCCAGGCATTTGCCCCGGTATTCATCCACCGGCCGGGCAAAGATGCGGCCCGGGGGACGGAAGCGGTAGGCGTAAATGCGGCCCAGGGTGAGCAGCTCATTTAAAAATTCCGGCGCCACGGCCTCATGCAGCTCCGGGGGCAGATAGCGCAGGGCGTTTTTCAAAGCCACCCGGGTCTGGGCGGGAGTGAGCCGAAACCCCCGGCTGGGGGCCCGGCGAATGCCGGGGACGAACTCGGGCAGAGGCGGCAGTTCGGCCTCCAGCTTGATGGTCATGGCCCGGCCAATTTGCCCGTTGTCCAGCATATGCAAACCTCCTGTTCCTTGAGAGAATGTCATCCACTTGTGTATTGGTCCTGTGTTTGGTGGCCGGAAATTGCCAGGGGAGCGCCCGGTTCCCGGGAGCCTTGCCACCCAGACAATCAGCCAGTTATTTTACACAAATACCAAAATTCTGAATACAAAATACAATATACCCTCTTTTCCGGTGCCTTCCCGGTGCCGTCACTGCACAATATTTTTGCACCGGCAGTGCTGCGGCTGCCGCCATCTGGTGCAAATATCTTTTGCCCGCAACAGATTTATGCACCATTGGCTATTCTCCAGCGCTGCCCGCTTTGATCCCCAGGCGGCGCATGCGGTACTGCAGATTTTGGCGCAGCACGCCCAGCGCACCGGCCGCCCGGGTTATATTGCCCTGATTTTTCTGCAGCACTTCTTTGATCAGCTGCCGCTCCACTTCCTCCAGCATTTGCTGCAGCGTTCCCCCGCCGCGCAGGGCGGCGCTCACATAACCGGACACCCTGGTGCGGGTCAGACGGGGCCGCAGGCAGGCCGGCAGGTGCTGGAAAGTGATAACCTCCTCACCGGCTTCCAGCATCACCAGGCAGCTCTCAATGACGTGCTTGAGCTCGCGCACATTGCCCGGCCAGTGGTAACGCAAAAAGGCTTCCTGGAGCTCGGGCGCCGGACGCACCTGCCGCTGCCCGTATATTTTGCCGTACTGATTGATGAAGTGGTGCACCAGCGCCTCTATATCCTCGGGTCTTTCCCTTAAGGGGGGGATGGATAGAGTGAGCACGGCCAGGCGGTAGTAAAGGTCTTCCCGCAGGGTGCCCCGGCGGATACACTGCCAGGGTTCCTGGTTGGTGGAAGAAATGATCCGGCACTGCACGGCCATTTCCCGCCGCCCTCCCACCCGGCGGAAAGTGCGTTCCTGGATTACGCGCAGCAGCTTGGCCTGCAGGGCCGGACTCATGGAGTTGATCTCATCCAGAAAGAGCGTGCCGCCCCCGGCCTGCTCTAAAAGGCCCGGACTGTCCACCGCGCCGGTAAAGGCCCCCCGGGCCGTGCCGAAGAGCAGGCTTTCCAGCAGAGTGTCGGGAATGGCGGCGCAGTTGATGCCCACAAAGGGCTGCTCCCGCCGGGGGCTGGCGTTGTGCAGGCTCTGCACCAGTACCTCCTTGCCCGTACCGGTTTCCCCGTACACCAGCACGGAACAATCGGTACGGGCCGCCTTTTCGGCCTGGCGCAGCAGGTTTTGCATGGCCAAACTGGCGTGCACCAGATCGGCGAAGGTGTAGCGCGTCCCGTTGCCGGGGGCGGCCCGCCCCCTTTCGCCCGCCCAGAGCTGTTTTTGCAGGCGCAGGCTTTCGCCCAAAAGCTCTTTCAGCCGGGTCACATCGCGGCAAACCGAAAAGGCACCCAGGATGCGCCCTTCCCGCCGCACGGGGTAGGTGCTGGCCACCAAGCTGATCTGCCGGCCGTCGGCAGTAAAGTACTGTCTGGCCACCTCCTGGAAATGCCGTCCGCTCTGTGTAGCCGCCAGATGCTCGCTCTTTTCCGGCATCACCTGGTAAACGTCGGTCAGATAGCGGCCCACCACCGCGGACCCCTCCAGGCCCTCTATTTTAGCCAAAGCCTGGTTGTAAAAGACGATCCGGCCCTGCTCGTCGGTGATAATCACCCCTTCGGAAACCGCATCCAGTGCGCTTTCCAGCATGGCCAGCCGGTCGGCCAGCGGGCCCATCTCCTCTTTGCGCCTCACCCCATCTGCCGCCGCTCCTTTCCGGACATATCTGCGTAATATAGCTTAAATTTTAGCAATATCTTGATAATTCTCCGTCGCAGAACCGATTACCTGCCGTGAGGAGCGCCGCCGGGCATAAAATTTTTGCAGCAAAATATTTTTTCGGCATCGCCCGGCCGGCACCCCCCGGAGGCCGGTGAAGGAAGGGGGGCAGAACAGCTGCTAACTATGAAATTTCGGGCAGGGCCAGGGCCTCCCGCACCGCGGCCCGCACCTGGTCCAGCACCGCTTCACCCTGTGCCAGCAGGGCCCCGACCTGCTCCCGGGAGGTGGTTACAAACTGCGCATCCTTGATCGAGGCCAGGTTGATGGCCACATTGTACAGCGCCCCCACCAGCCCGCTGTGGGCCAGCAGCGCACCCACCGCCGCATCGCTCAACGCGTTCTGGTTGCCCGCAAGCGCCGCCTCCCGGCACAGGCGCAAAACTTCTATGCACTGGCCGGCCACCTGCAGGGGATGCTCTGCCGCCCCCTGCAGGGCCTGCTGGATGGCTGCCGACCGGGCGGCCTTTTCCTCCACCGTGCCGCGGGGCAGCCGGTAGGCCTGCATCACCCGCTGAAAAGCCAGGGTATCCTCTTCCACCGCCCGGGCCAGGGCCTCCTGCAGGCGAGCGGCCTGCGCTTGCAGTTGTTGCATCTGGGACCCGGCGCCGGCCGCCGCTTTGCCGGTACTCAAGCCGGCCACCATCCCGGCCAGCGCGGCGCCCAGCGCCCCGGCCAGCGCGGCCACACTGCCGCCCCCCGGCGCGGGGGAATCCGAAGCCACTTCCTGTAAAAACTCGCGCACGGTCATATCCAGTAGCTGCATGGCCATTTCCTCCTTAAATACATGAAAAGAACCGTCCCGTGACCAGCCTGCCCCGGGAAAAGAGCACTACTCGACCAGATCCAGCAGCCTTTTTTCCAGCACCTGCTGGGGCGCAAAGCCCTCCAGGCGCAGGTAGAAAGCTGCCGTATCCAGCAGCGCCTCCAGCGGTACCAGCCCCACAATTTCGCTACCCACTACATTCACCCCGTAGCGGGCGGCCTCCAGGCGCACTGTCTCGAAAATCCGGGGCAGGGAAACCTCCCGGAAATTGCAGACATTGATGCTCACCTGGGCCAGGCCGCGGTCCTCCAGCATGACGCCCAGCGCCTTGATGCTGGGGTAGCCGCCGCTGCTGCCCCGGATGGAGCGGGCGATGGCCTGGGCGATGCGCAGATCGCTGGTGCCCAGGTTGATATTGTAAGCGATCAGCGGCGGACGGGCGCCCACCGCCGTGGCTCCGGCTGTGGGATGCAGGCGGGGCGGGCCGAAGTCGGGGGCCCGTTCCGGCCGGGTGATTTCGGTTTTCAGCCCTTCATACTGTCCCTGGCGCACCTGGGCCAGGTTCTTGCGCTCCGGCCGGGTGGCTGCCGCTTCGTAGAGGTAAACGGGAATGCCCAGCTTTTCGCCCAGCTCCCGGCCCACCTCCCGGGCCAGTTCCACGCATTCGGCCATCTCCACTCCGGCCACGGGGATAAAGGGAATGACATCGGTGGCCCCGATGCGCGGGTGCGCGCCGCTGTGTTCCTCCATATTGATCAGCTCCGCCGCCCGGGCAGCCGCCGCCACAGCCGCCTCTCCCACCCGGCCGGGCGGCCCGATGAAGGTGACCACGCTGCGGTTGTGGCTAGCATCCAGGGAATAGTCCAGCAGGCTGACACCCTCCACCGCCCGGATGGCCGCCACAATCTGCTCCACCACTTCCGGACGCCGCCCCTCACTGAAATTGGGCACACATTGCACCAGTTTTTGCACTGTTTATGACCTCCTTGTGTCCTGGGCTATCGTTGGTGCCGCGCATGCGAATGCGCCCATCCCGGGCGAGCCCGCGCGCAGGCAATGCCGGCGCGCCAGTGTCCGCGCTCGCTCCAGGCTGACGTTCGTGCGCACATGCGAATGCGCCCATCCCGGGCGAGCCCGCGCGCAGGCAATGCCGGCGCGGCAGTATTCACACTTGGTTGGCATGGTAATGTTTTGCCGGTGCGCATCCCGTGCTCGCCCGAACTGCGCACCGGGCAGCACCGGCGGCTCGGCCGCGGGCGGGCCGG
>NZ_JBRAJI010000073.1:0-6264 GCF_052744395.1 Desulfurispora sp.
CTTCCCGCGTGCAGGCGCTGGTAATCCCTACCGATGAGGAGCTGGTGATTGCCCGCGATGCGGCTGAAAAGCTAAAAGAACAAATGTTAGCCGGTAAAATGATCGCTACAGCGTAATGGCTGTATATGATGCAACAATAGCAGCACATTGATGAAAAAGCATTTTGAGGAAAGGCCGGGCTGATAGCGCGGCCTTTTGTCTTGCCCGTTTTTCGATTGACTGCTGGAAAAAGTAATTGATTTTATTGACTGATTAGGTAAAAATATATAAACAAATCATGTCGAAATAACGATTAAGAAGTCGATTTCAGTAAAGGAGGCGGCGGGTTTTGCGCAGTATCAAGTATGCCCTGGTGGCCACCACAGTACTGGTGACACTGCTGGTGTTTGCCGGACAGGCGCTGTACGGCTATTATCATTTTCGCTCCTTTCTATCCACCCGCGTGGAGGAGGAGCTCAAGCTGCGGGCGGAAAAAGAAGCCGCGCTGCTGGAGGGGCAGCTGCAGGGAGCAGGCAGCCTGGCGGCGGCCCTGGCGGGTGATATTGCGGCCATGCCTGAACGGCACTACGACAGCAATCTGCTTTTCAGCATTATCAAGCAATATCTGGCGGGAAACCAGCTGGTGGTGGGCGGGGGGTTCTGGTTCGAGCCCAAAATGTTTGACGGCAAGGCCGAAACCTACGGCCCTTATCTGTATAAAAGCGAAGGGCAGGTCAAACTGGACTGGTATACTGACTATTTCCAGTACGATTGGTACAAGGACGGTTTTAAAACCGACAGGCCCATTGTCTGGAGCGAACCCTATGCTGATGCTATTACCGGTGTGGCCATGATCACCGCTACCAGCCCCATTAAGCAAAATAACCGGACGGTTGGTGTGACCACCATCGACATTGGCCTGGCGGAATTGCAGCGCCGGGTGGCTGAAGTTAAACCCGGGCAAAATGGTTTTGCCTTTGTGCTCAGCCGCCAGGGCATCTATGTGGCCCATCCGGACAGCAGCCGCCTGCTCAAGATGAAAATAACGGATGACAAGAGTTTCGCCGGAGCGGCCGGGCAAATAGTACAGCAGATCGGTACCAGGGTCTCTCTGATCAATTATAACAACCAGCCGTATTACTATGCCGCCGCGCCGGTAGGGGATACCGGTATGCAGCTGGTGGTGTTGCTGCCGGAAAAAGAAGCGGTTGCTTTTATCAAGCAGTATAATCTGGTTTCAGCAATTTCTTTGCTGGTGGCGCTGCTGGCTTTTGCCTGCTTCCTTTACTGGTATGTGGAAAGAAAGGTCAGCCGACCGCTGCGTTTAGTCATAGCCGAGACCGATCAGATCGCGACTGGCAACCTGGCTGTTTCCTCAGCGGCACTGGAAAAAGTGGGAGCCGGGCGGGACGAAATCAGTCAGCTGGCCCGTTCTTTCAAGGCTATGGCGGTCAATATGGTGGACATGGTGCAGCGGATCAAGGACAAATCCGGCGAGGTGGCCGGAGCTTCCAACCAAATCCAGATGGCTGCCCGCCAAACATCGGCCCACGCTACCGATACAGCAGCGGCAGCTGAGCAGATTGCTTCCACTGTGGAAAATGTAAATGCCAGCATCCAGGAAATTGCCCGGGCAGCCGATGAGACTGCCGGAAGGGCTGAACAGGGCAGCCGGGACGTGCAAACAGTTAATGATCAGTTTGCCGGAGTGGCTGCTGTGACCAGGGAATTTGCCGGCCTGGTTAGCGAGCTCAACGAAAAAGCCGCTTCCATTAACCAGATTGCCGAAATGATCAGCAACATTGCCGCGCAGACCAACTTGCTGGCGCTCAATGCGGCAATCGAAGCGGCGCGGGCCGGGGAGCACGGGCGCGGGTTTGCTGTGGTGGCCGAGGAAGTAAGGCAACTGGCGGAACAGACTGCGGCGGCTACCCGCCAGATCCATGAGCTGCTGGGTCAGATCCAGTCCCAGGCCGGGCTGGTGGCCAGCAAGGTCACCGACAGCGTAGACCGGGTGGAAAGAAGTGACCACATGGTGCGCAGCGCAGGCCAAAACTTCCAGGCCATTGTCCACAGCGTTCAGACATTGGCCGAACAAATCGAGCAAGTGGTCTCCGCTATGCAGCAGATGGCCGCCGGTGTGGACAGCGTGGCCCAGGTGACCCAGGAGCAGAGCTCGGTCAGCCAGGAGGTGCTGGCGGCAGCGGAAACCCTGGCCAGTACGGCCGGAGAACTCGGTCAGCTGGTAGCCCGTTTTAAACTTTAATCCTTCGCGCAAACCCTGGGGTGAGTGTGCTGCAGTGCAGTGAGAAAAATATGGGACCGGAGAGCCGGGCAGCAGGCCCGGCTCTCCGGTCTGTTGCAGTGGAAACAAGCCGCTCACTGGGTCCGGGCTGAAGCTGCTTAAAAAAAGCAGGTTGATGTTGCTGTCAGGCGCTCCTATGTGTATAATTATATAAGTAAATGCTTATTTTAAAACATTTCTCATTAAAGGAGGTGGGCGGATGGCACAATCCGCCGTAAAAAAATTGTCCTTCCTGGACCGCTATCTCACCCTGTGGATTTTCCTGGCCATGGTGCTAGGTGTGGGGGCGGGGTATGTGTACCCGCAGATTGCTGGCTTCTGGGGCAAATTTCAAGTAGGTACCACCAATATCCCCATTGCTGTGGGACTGATATTAATGATGTACCCGCCCCTGGCCAAGGTGCGCTACGAGGAGCTGCCCACTGTTTTCAAGGACAAAAAGCTGCTGGCCCTGTCACTGATCCAAAACTGGGTTGTCGGACCGGTGGTTATGTTTGTGCTGGCGGTCCTGCTGCTGCCCGACAAGCCCGAGTTGATGACGGGAGTAATTCTGGTGGGGCTGGCTCGCTGCATTGCCATGGTGCTGGTGTGGAATGACCTGGCCGACGGTAACCCTGAATATGTCACCGGGCTGGTGGCCTTCAACGCTATTTTCCAGGTGCTGACCTATTCTATTTATGCTTATTTCTTCCTGACGGTGATCCCGGCCTGGCTGGGGATGCAGAGCGTAGTAGTGGATGTTTCCATGGCTGAAATTGCTAAAAGTGTGTTTATCTATCTGGGTATCCCCTTCATTGCCGGATATATCACCCGGGCGGTGCTGGTGCAATCGCGCGGCCGGGAATGGTACGAGAAGAATTTCATTCCCCGCGTCAGCAAAATCACTCTGATTGCCCTGCTCTTTACTATTGTGGTCATGTTCTCCCTGAAGGGCAATGTGATTGTCACCCTGCCCTATGATGTTTTCCGCGTGGTAGTGCCGCTCACCCTGTATTTTGTAATCATGTGGCTGGTTACATTCTATCTAGGGAAATGGATTGGTGCTGATTACGGCCGCACCACTACCGTTGCTTTTACCGCAGCCAGCAACGACTTTGAGCTGGCCATTGCCGTGGCCGTAGCCGTATTTGGTATTCATTCGGCCCAGGCCTTTGCCACGGTGATAGGCCCGCTGGTAGAAGTGCCCGTACTGATTAGCCTGGTCAATGTGGCGCTGTATTTCCGCAAGAAATACTTCAGCCATGAATTGGCCGGCAGGTAAATTGATTAAAGTTAAATATTTACCGGAAAGTGGAGGTCTAGCCGCTACATCAGGTTTTGGTAGCGGCTTTTCTTTGTTATACTTGAGTATTAAGAGAGGTTAATTGTTTTAACAACCAGAGATGGACTATTATTGAAATAACTCTGCACAGCCAATTAATCCTGGTGGCGCAAGGGGGTACGCATATGATGTATACGTCTCAAGAATACTTCTGTTTACCGGAAGGAGCACCCTATCAATTAATTGGGGGTGAACTGGTTATGACACCGGCACCGGGGAAAAAGCATCAGTTGGCTCTGAAACGTTTGCTCAGGCTACTGGATGACTATGTGGAACACCATCAGGCCGGTGAGGTGCTCTGTGCCCCCCGGGATGTGGTGCTGGCGGAGAACGAGGTTTACCAGCCCGACATTGTCTTTGTGGCCAGGGAGAGATTAGGAATTTCTCAGGAAGATAGAGTTTATGGGGCTCCTGATCTGGTAGTGGAGGTGCTTTCTCCCTCCAGTGCCTACTACGACCTGCGCAAAAAATTCCGTGCTTATGAGAAATACGGTGTTAAAGAGTACTGGGTTGTGGATCCGGAGGAAAGGAGTATTGAAGTCTACGTCCGCCAGGAGACAGGATTGGTCAGAGTGTCCAGAGCCGAATGGGGTGAGAGTATCGCTTCCGTTGCTGTGTTGTCCGGTTTTGTTTGTGACGTGAAGTTTGTGTTTCCCTGGGGTGAGGAAGACACAAAATAGCTGCCAATGGATGGGTAACATCCAGCTCAGTGGATAAAAATGCTGCGTGTGTTATGTTTTAAGGTTAATTAGGGAATGACATTATTCTAGTGCAAAGGAATCAGCTGCATATGTTAAACCACGAAGTAATGCTGTCCATTACCGGGCTAACCCACAGTGGGGAAGGGGTAGGCCGCGCCGACGGCCTGGCGGTCTTTGTGCCCGGAGCCGTGCCCGGTGATGTGGTGCGGGTACGGGTGGAGGATCGCAAAAAAAATTATGCCCGGGCCAGGCTGCTGGAAGTGCTACAGGAAGCTCCGGAACGCCGGCCCGCTCCCTGCCCGCATTTCTCTGGCTGTGGAGGTTGCAGTTTGCAGCAGGTGCATTATGCCGAGCAACTGCGCCTGAAAAAACAGCTGGTACAGGACAGCCTGTCCCGCCTGGGCGGGCTGGACGACGTACCGGTGCACGATGTGGCCGGTATGGACCGCCCCTGGCATTACCGTAACAAGATCACCCTGCATGCCGCTCTGTCCAGCGAGCGTTATGTACTGGGCTTGTATGCCGGGGGATCACATGAATTGATCGAGCTTTACCCGGAGGGCGGGGCCGATGCGGCGGAGGGCTGTCTGCTGGTGGACAGGGAACTCAACCGAGTGGCTGCCACCGTTCAGGAGCTGTTGAACCAGTACGCGCCGGAGGGGTGGACTGGTCCGGCACCCCATTTTCCGAGCGACGGGTGCGGATTGGATATGGGGCAAGCTGCACACCAGTGCAGATTAACCGGTGCGGCAGCAGGTGGTGAGGGGTTTGTTCACCGGGTGGTGCTGCGCAAAGCCATGGCCACCGGGCAGATCATGGTGGTGCTATTTACGGCCGGCGGTTTCTGGGAGGAGGAAAAAGCCCTGGCCCGTGAATTAATCGCACGCCACCCCGCCATTACTTCCCTGCTGCGCCATACTCCTGTGCCCGGCAGGGCTGGCAGCGCAGGCTCATACATGCTGCTGGCTGGCAGGGAGTACATAGAGGAAGAGCTGCTGGGCCTTTATTTTCGCATTTCTCCAGCCGCCTTTTTCCAGGTAAACCCGGCGCAGACGGCTAGATTATATCAAAAAGCCCTGCAATACGCCGCGCTCACCGGTTGGGAGACGGTGCTGGACGCCTACTGCGGCACCGGCACCATCGCTCTGCTGCTGGCCCGGCAAGCCGAGCGGGTTTACGGGCTGGAAGTGGTGTCCCAGGCCGTGGCCGATGCCCGGCAGAATGCCATGCGGAACAACATTAGCAATGCCCGCTTTATGGTGGGGGCGGTAGAAAAGCTTTTGCCCCGACTGGCAGAGCAGGGTTTGCGTCCCGAATTGATTGTCCTGGACCCGCCCCGCAGCGGATGCGGCTATGCGGCGCTGCAGGCGGTGGTAGCCATGCAGGTGCCGCGACTGGTGTATGTCTCCTGCAACCCCGCTACCCTGGCCCGCGACCTGTCTTTTTTGAGCCAGCACGGTTACCGTGCCCTGGAGGTACAGCCCGTGGACATGTTTCCCTGGACCAGCCACGTGGAGTGCGTAACATTGATGTCAAGGGTTGAGAAGTAGAAGGATTGCAAATGCCTATAAATAAAGGGTTTCCAAACATTTAGCTTTTCTCTCGGCTGTTCTGTCTGAGGTGACAGTGTCAGGAAACCCTTATTTTTTATTGTTTACGGGGACATATCAACTGCCCTGAAGGTTGTATAGTTGAGTTAACAGATTAGATAATGGCCATTTTTACGGGGGTTGAGGAGACAGGATGGATATATTACTGCTTATTATCTTTATGCGATAAAACACATGATTATAATAACATCTTTTCTACTATTGCGTTCAACTGTTTTGATATGTTGGAAAAGTCAGTATTCAAGTTCAAAGTTTTAACGCTAATACGATTACCACCGATAATATAATCGTTGTCCATTGGTGTTCGGTTAAGCCCCGAATATCCCATTAACAACCAGAGATGGCACT
>NZ_JBRAJI010000074.1:0-6042 GCF_052744395.1 Desulfurispora sp.
CTGCGGCTCAGCCGGCGCCCGGCGTGTCCGCCGGCGGGGCGGCCTCCGGCCCGGCCAGGGCGCGCACCAGCTGTTTGAAGTGCTCGCCGCGCTCTTCAAAGTTGCGGAACATGTCCCAGCTGGCACAGGCCGGTGACAGCAGCACCACATCGCCCGGCCGGGCGGCCCGGCGGGCCAGTTCCACTACCTGGCGGTAGTCCGCAGCTTCGTAAACCGGGCTGATCCCGGCCTGACGGGCCGCCTGGATGATCTCCCGGCGGCATTCGCCCACCACCACCAGGGCGCGCAGTTTGGGCGCGGCCTGCTGCAGCAGGGGCAGGAAGTCGTTGCCCTTGTTGCGGCCGCCCAGAATCAGCACCAGCGGCCGGTCGTAGGCGGCCACGGCCTTGCTGCTGGCATCCGGGTTGGTGCCTTTGGAGTCGTTGACATAGAGCACGCCGTCGATTTCGGCCACACTTTCCAGGCGGTGGGGCACCCCGGAGAAGTCGCGCAGCACTGCGGCCAGGGTAGCCGCCGGCACGGAAAGGGCCAGCATGGCGCCCAGGGCGGCCAGAGCGTTTTCCAGATTGTGCTGGCCGGGCAGGCGGATCTGGCTTGCCGGCATGATCTCCTGTTCCCGGCCGCCCAGGCGGGCGATCACCCGGCCCTCCCGGACAAACACTCCCTGCTCCAGGGTATGCCGCCGGCTGAAAAATATGACCCGGGCCCGGGTGTTTGGGGCCATGGCTCTGGTCCAGGGATCGTCGTGGTTGAGCACCAGATAGTCTTCCGGACCCTGGTTCAAGGTAATGCGGGCCTTGGCGGCGGCGTAGTTTTCCATGCTGCCGTGCCGGTCCAGGTGGTCGGGAGTAAGGTTGAGCACCAGCCCCACCCGGGGGCGGAAGGTAAGGGCGGTTTCCAGCTGGAAGCTGGAAACCTCGGCCACAATCAGGTCGCCGGGACCGTAGTTTTCCACTTCCTCCACCAGGGGCAGACCGATGTTGCCGGCTACCAGGGTACGCCAGCCCGCCGCCCGGCTCATCTCGCCCAGCAGAGTGGTGGTGGTGGTTTTGCCGTTGGTGCCGGTTACCGCCACTACCGGCGCCCCGGTCACCCGCCAGGCCAGCTCCAGCTCACCCCACAGGGGCAGGCCGTACTGCCGGGCCTCCTGGAGCGGAGGTTCGCTCAAAGGCACGCCCGGGCTGGTGATCACCAGGGTGTAACCGCCGCCGGCCACAGGCGGGTATTCCCCCAGCGCCAGCCGGGCGCCTTTTTGCTGCAGTTCCTGCAGGACCGGCGGGCCGGGAGGATTGATGTTTTTGTCAGTCAGAGTGACGGCGGCACCGTGCCGCAGCAGAAAGCGGGCCGCGGCCTGGCCGCTCTTGCCGGCACCTACCACCAGTATGTTTTGTTCCTGCCAGTTCATGTTATGTTGATCGTTCCTTTCTCACTTCTCACTTCTCGATTGCGCAGCAGTGTCCACGCTCGCTGGACTGCGCAGCGACGGCACTACGGCGCGGCTGCGGGCCGTGCCTGTGTGTTACCGTTGCCCCGTAAATCGCTCGCTTTGGACAGCTGCCGCGACAGGATTACATCTTCTAAAGCTGTCCGCTCACAAACGGTACGCCCCCAGCAGGGCCAGCACACACAGCAGCAGCGTCAAGGCGCTAAAAGCGCCCACCACCCGGTTTTCGCTCCAGCCGCCCAGCTCGAAGTGGTGGTGCAGGGGGCTCATGCGGAACACCCGCCGGCGGAATTTCTGGTAGCTGATCACCTGAATGATCACCGAAAGGGCTTCCAGAGCATACACTCCACCGGCCAGCAGCAAAAAGAGCTCGGCCTGCAGCAGGATGGCCGCTGCGGCCAGAGCACCCCCCAGGGCCAGCGAGCCGGTATCGCCCATGAATACCCGGGCCGGGTGACGGTTGTAGACCAGAAAACCCAGACAGCCGCCCAGCAGGGCGGCCATGCTCACGGCCACACCGCCCTGACCTTTCAGCACGGCCAGCAGGGCGAAAAAGGCGCTGACCAGCGCGGTGACACCGGCCGCCAATCCGTCCAACCCGTCGGTCAGGTTGACGGCGTTGGCGGTTCCCACGGCTACCAGCAGAGCGAAGGCGGTATAAAATACCGCGCCCAGTTCTACGGAGACGCCGCCGGAAACGGCAAAACCGCTAAAAGGGAGAATTACCCGGCTGCCCCGCTGCAGCAACAGCAGCGCCAGGACCACCAGCAGCAGGGAAACCAGCAACTGGCCCAGCAGTTTTTCCCGGGCCCGCAGCCCCAGGGAGCGGCGGCGCACCACCTTGATGAAATCGTCGGCAAAGCCCACCAGAGCGAAGCCCAGCAAAGCCAGCAGCACCAGCCAGGCCGCGGGCTCTCGCCAGGCCAGCGCCAGAGTGGCCGCCGTGCTGCCCAGCACGAACATGATCCCGCCCATGGTGGGCGTACCGGCCTTGCTCTGGTGCCGCGCCGGCCCTTCGTGGCGAATCTGCTGGCCGAATTTAAGCCGGGTCAGCCAGGGGATGAGAAAAATGCCGGAAAAAGTTGTGATCATGAAAGAAAGCAATAGCGGTTTGAGCAGTATGAGATAGTCCTGCCACATGGTGGTTCTCCTTGTGTCAATGATAGACAGCGCTGCGGCCTGCCGGCTCTGCAGCGTATTTTTTTAATTTGCCCAGCACGTCCGCGGATGTTAATCCCGCGCCAGCCCCCATCCGGCACTGCCATTAAAACAGTTCCAGTACGCGTTCTAAGCGCATACCCCGGGAACCCTTGAGCAGCACACAGTCACCGGCCTTAAGCAGCCCGGTCAGGTGCGCGCAGGCGGCTTCCAGAGAGGGGAAATGCACCACCCGTGCAGCGGGCAGTCCGGCCTGCACCGCCGCTTCCGCCAGGTGGGCCACCGCCTGCCCCACAGCCACCAGCCGGTCCAGGCCGCACTGCGCGGCCAGGCGGCCTATTTCCCGGTGGGCCGCCTCGGAAAACGCCCCCAGTTCCAGCATGTCGCCCAGCACGGCTACCCGGCGCCTGCCCCCACTGTACAGGGGCAGTGCTTCCAGAGCGGCCCGCATGGAGGCGGGGTTGGCGTTATAGGCGTCATTAATAAATTTGATCCCGGACTTTTCCACAATCTCCTGCCGCATGGCCGACAGGCTGGCCCGGGCCAGACCGGCCTGAATCTCCTCCGGGGATAGTCCCAGCAAACCGGCCACCGCCACGGCCGCCAGCGCGTTGACCACCTGGTGCAGTCCAGGCAGAGGTATCGAGTAGGACTGCTCGCCCTGCGGGGTGGTCAGGGTGAAACGGCTGCCCTCCTCGGCGGACTGCCAGTGCAGCAGCCGGAAGTGGCAGTGCGGGCTTTGCCCAAAAAAATATACGCGACCCGGGCAGAGCCCGGCCAGTTCGGGCAGGTGGGGACTGTCGCCGTGCACCAGGGCAAAGCCCTTTTCCGGGATGTGCTCCAGCAGCTCGGCCTTGGCCCGGGCCACCGCCTGCGGTGATCCCAGCCTTTCAATATGCGCCTGTCCGGCATTGGTGATGATGCCGGCATCCGGCCGGGCCACCCGGCAGAGAGCGGCAATCTCCCCCCGGCCGCGCATGGCCATCTCCAACACCGCCATGTCGTGTTCCGGAGCCAGCTGCAGCAGGGTCAGGGGCACGCCCAGTTCGTTGTTGTAGTTTCCCGAAGTTTTCAGGACCCGGCCGCGGCCGGCCAGGGCGGCGGCCAGCAAATCCTTGGTGGAGGTTTTGCCCGTGCTCCCGGTTACCGCCACCAAAGGCCGGTTCCAGCGCTCCCGGCGGGCGCGGGCCAGCGCCTGGAGGGCGGCCAGTACACCGGGCACCAGCAAAACCACAGAGTCGTCCGGCAGACCGGGGACAGGACGGGCCAGCACCAGCAAAGCGGCGCCCTTTTCCCGAGCCTGGCCGGCAAACTGGTGGCCGTCAAAATTCTGCCCAGCCAGAGCAAAAAAAGCCTGCCCCGGAGCAACGCGGCGCGAATCGGTACTCACACCGGTGCAGGGAGCCTGCAGGATGGGATACCCTTCCAGCAGCGACAGCCATTCCGGCTGGGAAGCGGCCGGCGCCGGCAGGTTGATCGCGGTGCCGCCGGGCAACAGCAGGCGCAGCGCCGTGGCCCCGCTGCCCACCCGCGGCAGGCAGCGCCAGATATCCAGAATAACCCGGGCGATGGTGGACTGCAGCACGTAATTTCCTCCATTAAATGTATAATATGTTTATTTTGCCATTATGGACCATTACCGGCCGGACTGCCCGGCCAGCCTTTCCTGCAGCGCCGCGGCAGCTTCTTCCCGGTCGTCGAAGTGATGTTTGGTGGTACCAATGATCTGGTAGTCCTCGTGTCCCTTACCGGCAATCAGCACGGTATCACCACTGCGGGCCAAAGCGATGGCCCGGCGGATGGCCTGCCGGCGGTCGGGGATAACCAGGTACTGCTGCGGCGGCAGCAGCTGGCTGACGCCCTCCTCCACCTGGCGGATAATTTCCAGCGGATCTTCGGTGCGCGGGTTGTCCGAGGTGAGCACGGGCAGGTCGCTGAGCCGGGCCGCCACCCGGCCCATGAGGGGGCGTTTGCTTTTGTCCCGGTCACCGCCGCAACCAAAGACGGTAATCAGGCGGCCGGCCGTGATCTGGCGGGCGGTTTGCAGCACGTTTTCCAGCCCGTCCGGGGTGTGGGCGTAATCCACCACCACGGCAAAATCCTGTCCCCGGTCCACCAGCTCGAAGCGGCCGGGCACGCCGGACACGCTCTCCAGAGCCTGCCCACAGAGCTGCGGATCGATACCCAGAGCCACCCCGGCAGCAAATGCGGCCAGGGCGTTGTAGACATTGAACAGGCCCGTGAGGGCCAAACGCACCCGCCCCACCGGCCATTTGCCGGCAATGGTGAAAGATACTCCCCGCGGCGTTACTTCAATATCCCGGGCCTGTACATCGGCCGGTTGGTTTACAGCATAAGTGAGCACCGGCACGTCACCGGCAGCAGCGATCACCTGCGGGGCATGAGGATCATCCAGATTGACCACCGCCCGGCCCGCCGGTTTGCCGCGGCTCCGGGCCAGTCCCTCAAACAGGCGCAGCTTGGCTGCCAGATATTCCTCCATGTTGCGGTGAAAATCCAGGTGATCGCGGGTCAGGTTGGTAAAAACCGCCACGTCGTAGTCACAGCCGGCCACCCGCTCCAGGACCAGGGCGTGGGAACTCACCTCCATGGCCACACCCGCCACTTGGGCCTGCACCATGCGGGCCAGCAGAGCCTGCAGGTCGGCGGCCTCGGGAGTGGTGTGCTGGCCGGGACACACCTGCTGGTCAATCAAATTGTGAATGGTACCGATCAGCCCGGCCCGCCAGCCGGCCCGGCGCATGATCTGGTACACCAGGCTGGTAGTGGTGGTCTTGCCGTTGGTACCGGTAACGCCCACCATTTTCAGCTGCCGGGCCGGCCGGCCGTAAAAATTGGCCGCCGCCAGCGCCTGGGCCCGGCGGCTGTCGGCCACCACCACCCGGGTTACGCCGGGGGGCAGGGGCAGCTCCCGCTGCAGCAGCACGGCCAACGCCCCGCGCTGCACCGCGGCGGGGACAAAGTCGTGCCCGTCCTGCTTCAGGCCGGGAATGGCCACGAACAGTCCGCCCGGCTGCAAACGGCGGGAATCATAGTAGATGCCGCTGACCTCCACATCCAGGGAACCGGTGCAGGATACTGGTTCTATGTCGCGCAGTATTTCTCGCAGTTGCATGATTACAGGACTCCTTTGGAAAAATTGCCCGGCTTTTGTGCCGCGGACGGCGGGTAAAACAGTCATCTATATAGTATAGCCACTGCGGGCATTTGACAATCGCGGGTTGCGCCCGGACACTGCCATGTCTGGCTGGTCGGTAACAAGTGGGCGCGCCAATCCCGCTTCTTACGGGTACGCATCCCGCGCTCGGGCGCGCCAATCCCGTGCGAGCCCGTCCGGAGCACCGGCTGCAGCACCCGGCGAGGCTGCGGTAGCGGGCCGGGAGGCGCGGACAGGACGTCCGCGCCAGCCCCGGTTGAGA
>NZ_JBRAJI010000075.1:0-6034 GCF_052744395.1 Desulfurispora sp.
GTCTCGATACGAAAAATTTTCTTTTGGAGCTACCTACTAAGTCTTGACACGGACCACTGCCGGTGCAGGCTTGCTTTTTATTTCTATGGTACCTATAATTTTGTGTTAGTTATGGTGTACAGGCAGGAGGATCAATTTTTATGTCTTTATTATTGCGTAAGCTGCCCGCGGTGGACCAGGTTCTCCAGCATGCCGGTATCGAGGCGCTGCTTACACAACTGCCGCGCGAGGTGGTCCTGGCCCAGATCCGGCAGACGCTGGCGGAGTGGCGCGGTCTGTTGCTGGCTCAACAGCTGCCTTTTCCAGATTATGAGAGCTGCCCGGATCTGCTTTCGCGACTTGTTCAGCAAGTTAGAGAGAATTTGTTGCCGGTAACTCGACCGCGCCTGCGGCGGGTGATCAATGCCACGGGTGTGGTGCTGCACACCAATCTGGGCCGGGCGGTGCTGGCTCCCACGGCCATTGAGGCAGTAATCGCCGCGGCCAGCGGGTATACCAACCTGGAACTGGACCTGTCCACCGGCAAGCGCGGCTCCCGGTACGCGCATGTGGAGAGTCTCTTGACATTAATCACCGGGGCCGAAGCGGCCATGGTAGTGAACAACAACGCGGCGGCCGTCCTGCTCTGCCTGTCCACTCTGGCCAGAGGCAAGGAAGTAATTGTCTCGCGCGGACAGCTGGTGGAAATAGGGGGCTCTTTTCGCATTCCCGAAGTGATGGAACAAAGCGGGGCGGTGCTGGTTGAGGTGGGGGCCACCAACAAAACCTACCTGCGTGACTACGAAAGGGCCATCACCCCCCAGACCGCCCTGCTTTTGCAGGTGCATACCAGCAATTATCGCATTGTGGGATTTACCCGGGAAACCACCCTGGCGGAACTGGTGGAGCTGGGACAAAAGGCCGGTTTGCCGGTCATGTGCGACCTGGGCAGCGGATTTCTGGTGGATATGCGCAGTCTGGGGCTGCCCTACGAGCCGGCTGTGCCCGAAGTGGTCGGGTCGGGTGTGGATATTGTCACCTTCTCCGGGGACAAGCTGTTGGGGGGACCCCAGGCCGGGATCATTGTGGGGAAGCGGACATATATAGAAAAAATGCGTCAGAACCCCCTGACCCGGGCCCTGCGCATTGACAAGCTGACGGTGGCCGCCCTGGAAGCCACCTTGCGGGAATATTTGCCCGGCTCCTCCCAACTATCCAATATTCCCACTTACAGAATGCTGGCCATGTCCCTGGCTGAGCACAGGCGCCGGGCGGAGGAACTGGCCGCTTTGCTGGAAGAAGCGGCCGGAGGCAGAGCCGGAATTGAGCTGCTGGAAGGCAGTTCGGCGGTGGGGGGAGGAGCCATGCCCCTGGCGCAATTGCCGGCTATGCTGATCGGGGTAAAACCGCTATATTTGAGCGTGTCCGAACTGGCGGCCAATTTGCGCCGGGGAGAACCGGCCGTACTGGGACGTGTGCAGGATGACCGGCTGCTTTTTGATGTACGCACCCTGCTCAAAGGAGAAGAAATTCTTCTGGCAGCAGCTCTGGCGGCTGCCCTGACCAGAAGCGAGGCGGTGGAATGATGCATCATATTATTATCGGTACGGCCGGCCATGTGGACCATGGCAAGACCGCTCTGGTCAAAGCTCTGACCGGCATAGAAACCGATCGTTTGAAAGAAGAAAAAGAGCGGGGCATATCCATAGAGCTGGGTTTTGCTTATCTGGATCTGGGACCCTGGCGCTTTGGACTGGTGGATGTACCCGGTCATGAGCGTTTTATCAAAAATATGTTGGCCGGAGCAGGCGGTATGGATCTGGTCATGCTGGTCATTGCCGCCGATGAGGGAGTTATGCCCCAGACCAGAGAGCATCTGGACATCATCCAGCTCCTGCATGTGCAAAAGGGCCTGGTGGTACTGACCAAAGTGGACCTGGTGGATCGGGAATGGCTGGAGATGGTCCGGGAGGATATTTTGCAGTATTTGCAGGGTACCATACTGGAAGGCGCCCCGATTATTGAAACTTCGGCGGTAACCGGATACGGGCTGGACAGGCTGAAACAGGTGCTGGTGCAAATGGCCGAAGCAGTGGACCAGCGCAACCAGGTCGGACCATGTTACCTGCCTGTGGACCGGGTTTTTTCTGTTACCGGTTTTGGTACAGTGGTGACGGGTACCATGCGCCGGGGGGCCATCACCGTGGGGGAAGAAGTGGTTGTTCTGCCGGCGGGCAGCAAAAGCCGCGTCCGTTCCTTGCAGGTGCACGGTCAGAAGGTAGAAACAGCCATGGCCGGGCAAAGGGTGGCCGTAAACCTGACCGCGCTGGATACAGCTGATGTGCCGCGCGGCAGTGTTGTGGCGGCGCCCGGCTTTTTGCAGCCTTCCTACCGCATGGATGTTCGGCTGGAATTGCTGGGCAGCGCCCGACCGCTTCGGCACCGGGCCCGGGTCAGGTTTTACCTGGGCACGGCCGAAGTGTTGGGTCGGGTTATCCTGCTGGACCGCGAGGAGCTCCAGCCGGGGGAAAACTGTTACGCGGCCGTGGAGCTGGAGAATCAGGCGGTAGCTGCCCGCGGCGACCGCTTTGTGATCCGGTCGTACTCACCAATGTACACTATTGGTGGAGGAACAGTTATTGAACCATGTGCGGTCAAGCACCGCCGGTATAAAGAAGAGACCCTGCGCGAAATGCAGATCAAAGAGCAGGGTTCTCCGGCCGAAATCGTTGGTCAGAGTTTGCAAAAGAAAGCTACATTGCTCACGGCAGCCGAAATTGAGCGCATTACCAGCCTGGACCGGGCCACCGTGGAGCAGGTGTTACAGGCTGCCGACAGCGAAAAGACGATCCGGCGGCTGGAAAATGAAGGAGAGCAGTACTGGGTGGACCGGCAGCTCCTGGCGCACTGGGGTCAGGAGGCCCGCCGGCTGTGTGAGCAATATCACCGGCAGTTTCCTTTGCGGCCCGGCGTGCCCAAAGAGGACTTGCACAGCCGCAAATTTGCTTTTTTAAATCAAAAGCAGTGGCAGGCCTTGCTGGCCGGGATGGTGGCCGACAATCATATCAAGGTTACAGCCGGTTATCTGGCCAGCCCGGAGTTTGTGCCCGCCCCGTCCGGAAATCTGGGCGCGCAGGTGGCTGGTCTGCTGGAAAAATACCGCCGGGCGGCCTGCCAGCCGCCGGACTTCGCCCAGGCGGCGCAGCAGGCCGGTCTGCCGCCCCGGCAGATTGAGGAAGTGCTGGGGTATTTGCTGCGCCAGGGGACTCTGGTCAAAGTGGCTGATGGACTGTACTTTCACCGGCAGGTGCTGGACGATGCCCGGAAAAAGCTGGTGGAATACCTGCAGCAAAACAGCCAGATCAGTGTGGGGGAAGCCCGGGATATTCTGAGTACTTCGCGCAAATATGCCCTGCCGCTGCTCGATTTCTTTGATAAACAAAAAGTGACCAGAAGGGTGGGCGACCTGCGGGTGCTGGCCAAAAACAGTGCGGGCCAGTGACCCGCACCAGGGCTATTTCCAGAGGAAAAGGCCGGTTTCTGGATCGGGCTGCCGGATCAATTCTGCACCTTCGGGCAAAAATTCATTAATGATGTATTCACAGGCGAAGATCGGACAGCCGGGCAGAAGATGTCCCCCCAGCATCTGGCCGTCCTGCTTCATCAAAGCTACATGGGCATGGACAAAAGGCTGGTCATCCTTGACCGATATGTTACCCTGCAGGCTGATCAACTCTAGGTGCTCATTAAAGGTGAGCTGGCTGTATTTTTGCGTATCCTGGTGATAATAACCGACAACAGCTTTGCTCAATGCCCCTATGGCCTGCACTTTGCCCAGTCTGATATTTTCCTCCTGGCATATTCTGCTCAGTGCTTCCAGCAAATCATCACCTTTGGCCAGGCGGCCAATCAGCGTGCGCCCGCGGTTTACCGCTACCGGAAACATGGATAATTCCTCCTTATCTGGTGAACTGTAGAATTTAACTGTCCTGGGATTATTTTAGATCCAATAATAAAGGGTGGGCAAGTTTGACCAGCAATGAAATAGGTCATTTAATTAAAATGCACGGCCGGGTAAGTTTTGCCCAATTTATGCAGTGGGCCCTGTACCACCCCGGGTGGGGTTATTATATGAAATCGCGTTCCAAGATTGGTGTGGAGGGTGATTTCTACACCAGCAGCAATGTCAGCCCGTTGTTTGGCTATACTCTGGCCGGACAGATCGCCGAGCTGGGGCGGTGCAGCGGCTTAACTGAAGGCATCAATCTCGTGGAATATGGTGCCGGTAATGGTTTTCTGGCCAGAGACATACTGACATTTTTACAGAAGCAGCACAGGTCGTTGTATGACAATCTGATGTATTATATAGTAGAAATCAGCCCTTTTATGCGGCAGCAGCAAAAATTGCTGCTGGAAAAGAGTTTTCCTGGTAAAATAATCTGGTTGAGCGGAATCAGAGAACTGTCCCGGAGCTGCCCCACGGTGGTTCTGGCCAATGAGGTGGTCGATGCTTTTCCCGTGCACCGTTTGATCTATCAAAACGGGTCGTGGCAGGAGATTTTTGTCGCCTGGCAGGCCGGGGAGAATAAACTGCGGGAAGAGGTTGTGCCTATTGCTCAAAGAGACTTGTTGGAGTATATTGATATATATGTATCATCATGCCAGGAAGGCCAGATTATCGAAGTAAACCTGGCGGTCAGGCCATGGCTGGCCGAACTGGGGGAAGGTTTAACCAGAGGATATGTCCTGATCATCGACTACGGCGGTACCAGCCAGGAATTGTACAACGAGAGCCGGATTAGCGGAACCCTGCGGGCATATTACCGCCACAATGTCCGGACCGATTTTCTCGCCGCTCCCGGAGAGATGGATCTGACTGCCGATGTGAATTTTTCGGCACTGCAGGATTGGGCAGCCGGGCTGGGTTTTTCTTGCCTGGGTTACACTTCCCAGATGAATTTTCTCATCAATGCCGGTATATTGGATTTAATCAAGCAAGATCAAGCGTATATTTTTAATAACCAGACATTGAAGGATACCCTGCAGGTGAAAAAATTGATCCTGCCTGAAGGGATGGGGAGCCGCTTCAAGGTGCTTTTGCTGGGCAAAAATGTGCCGGAGAGCAAACCCACCGGTTTTCAATCGAACAGACGCGGTGGATAGAAAGGGATAACTGCCTGAAAGGCTGGGGGAGGAGCATAAACGCTATGTTTAAGACATACCAATTTCAATCAGGTACAGGAAAGCATACGGTTTACCTGATGGCCACGGTTACAGAAAGTGGCATTATGATTCATTTGATTGGTGGTGAAGTGCCGCATCTGGGTGCTGTTGTCCTGAGCCTGCCACGTCCCAGCCGCAGCAATCCCGAGCGCACCAGCTGCACCACATCTGTGCTGCCGCTGGCCGCGCACAAGGACGAGCTGGCCGCTAAAATGGTGGCGGAGACCATTACCCGGCAGGTGAGCAAGCCGGTAACAGTGGCGGCCGGTCTGCATATAAAAAATGCTACCCAGAAAGATATCATCACCCTGATGCAAAACAGCCGGGACGCGGCGTTGCAACTGATCGAAGCGGTAAAAAGGGATTTTTCTTTTAGCTAATACTTGTCGGCAAGCCATTTTTTCTCGGCCATAATCCTGCTGCTCCCCGGGAAAGAATATGGAGCAGGAGGTGAAGCAAATGGCTAAAAAGAACGGAAAGGTCAATCCCACCGGTACCGAAGTGAGAACCGGCAAGGCTCCCGCTACCGATATGGCCTGCGCAGCCAAACCGGAAAAACGTGACACCACCACAACCATGGATGGCGGCTGCTGACCGGGAAATTGCTACATTTAGCTGGAAGTTGGGGATAAGTGCAGGTCCTTGCGGGCCTGCATTTATTTTTCCAGGATTTATACCCTTGCCAGTACAGCACACCATGTGCTAACATAAGAATTCCCGGCGCTCAGCAGCGCAGCAGCGCAGCCGGGTGAAGCAAGAAGCAAACAAAACTGGCATAAGGCCGTGTATAATTTCAGTAGGTGGCAGCAAGGAAATGTCCCCCTGAAAATAG
>NZ_JBRAJI010000076.1:0-6016 GCF_052744395.1 Desulfurispora sp.
CGGTTGAGACAGGACGTCGAATCCGGGGCGGCCCGGCCCGCCCGCAGCCGAGCCGTTGGTGCTGCCCGGTGCGGAGTTCGGGCGAGCCAGGGATGCGCGCCCGGGTACCGGTGACCCACCCGTACTCACGCGGGATTGGCGTACCCGTTTGTAACGATAGGCCTGGCCCATTGTATCAATTGTCCAACACACAAACCTGGCGTAAGCCAATTTCAACACAAGTACTAATCCGCGATCCACTCCTCGCCCAGCACCGGCCGCACCTGTACCAGGGGCTGCAGCACCCGCCCCGGCGGCGCACACTGCACCCGCACCGCGCTGCCCCGGGCCACCCGCTGGCCGGGCGCCGGCTGCTGTTCCACCACCAGGCCGCTGCCCTCGGCCATCAGCACCAGGCCCAGCTGCTGCAAAAGCTGCCCGGCCTCCTGGCGGGTCAGGTTGCTCAGGTTGGGCACCGTAACCAGTAAGTCGCTCTTTTGCGGCAACGGTTCCATCTCCAGCAGCACCTGCTGACCGGCCTGCATCTCCACCCCGGCACGCGGCACCTGCCGCAGTACCACCGGCCCGCTGCCGCTGGTACGGTAGCGCAGACCGGCTTCGCGCAGCAGGCGGTCGGCTTCGCCCAGCGGCCGATTCACTACATCGGGCACCGCTACCCGGGGGGCCGGTTTTTCCTGCCACTCGCGGGGCAGGCGGGGTTTGGTCAGCCGGGGATCAGCCGGTACATTCAAGTAATGCAGGATATCCCGGGCCACACTCTGAAAGACCGGCGCCGCCACCTGACCTCCGTAGTAGATGCCGCCCTGCGGCTCGGCAATCATCACCAGCAGGGCGAAGCGGGGCTTTTCCACGGGCGCGAACCCCACAAACGACGCCACATAGCGACCGCTGACATAACCACCCTGCTCGCCCACCACCTGGGCCGTGCCGGTCTTGCCGGCCACCCGGTAACCTTCCACAAAGGCATTGCGCCCGGTTCCCAGCGCCACCACCTTTTCCAGGAGCAAGGACAGGCGGGCAGCGGTTTCCGGCCGGATCACCTGGCTCAGCGCCCGGGGGGCAAAGGACTTGACCGGCCGGCCCGCATCATCGCGCACTTCTTTTACCAGATAGGGCTGGTACAGGGTCCCGCCGTTGGCCACGGCACAGACCGCCGTGAGCAGCTGGATGGGGGTAACGGCAATGGACTGGCCGATGGACATGGTAGCCAGGTTCAAATTGGTAGCCTGAGATGCGGGGATGACAATGCCCCGGGCCTCACCGGGCAGGCCCAATCCGGTCTGATGGCCAAAACCGAACGCCTGCAGGTATTTGTAAAACCGTTCCTTGCCCAGGCGCAATCCCACTTCGATAAATCCCGGGTTGCAGGAGTTCATCACCACTTCGGTAAAGCTCTGGCTGCCGTGCCCGCCCGGTTTCCAGCAGCGGATGCGCCGGTCGGCCACGCTGGCATACCCGGGGTCGTAAAAGCGATCTTCCTCCTGCACCACATTTTCATTCAGGGCCGCGGCCGCCGTAATGATTTTAAAGGTTGAACCGGGTTCGTAGTTGTACCAGACCGCCGGGTTGCGGTCCCGCACGGCGGGAGGCGCCGTCTTCCACTGGTTGGCATCATAGGTGGGCCGGCTGCCCATGGCCAGCACAGCCCCGCTGGACGGGTCCATGACGGCAATCACCGCCAGGCGGGGCTGGTAGCGGGCCACCACCCGGTCCAGTTCCCGTTCCACAAAGTACTGGATGTTTTCATCCAGGGTCAGCACCAGGCTGTGCCCCTGCCGGGGAGCAAGGAAACGTTCCTGAGGATCGGGCAGCTCGCGCCCGGCAGCATCGTGCTCCACCAGAATGCGACCGTCCGTACCCTTCAGGTACTGATCAAAGGTTTTTTCCAGCCCGGCCAGCCCCTGGTTGTCCACCCCGCTGTAACCCAGCAAGTGGGCGGCCAGAGTAGCGTGTGGGTACAGGCGCACACTTTCCTCCACCAGATAAATACCCGGCAGGGCCAGCTGCCGCACCCGGTAACTCTGTTCGGGAGTGATCTTGCGCTTAATCCACTCGTAACCCGACCGGCGGGACAGGATCCGCTCCAGTTTAGCCGCATCCATGTCCAGAGCTTCCGCCAGAGCCCGGGCCGTAGCCGCAGGATCTTTGACCCGGTAGGGCACGGCGTAAACCGAATCCGCGCTGATGCTGGTCACCAGTTCCCGCCCGTGGGCATCGTAAATACTGCCCCGCCTGGCCTCCACCGGGATATCTTTCATGCGCACTTCCTCGGCCTGCCGGCGCAGCTCATCCCCCTGCACCACGGTGATCCAGACCAGGCGCAACAGCAGCACACCCATCAGGCCGGCCATAATGAAAAAAAGCCAGGTGAGCCGTTTGCGGATAATGGCACTGGAGCGCATGACCATCACCTCCGTCTTTAAGCCCACCTGTCGGGAAAGCGCTTTAAATTATCCGCCCTGACCCATGAGCCGGGCAAACACCTGCAGCCAGACCGGCTGACCCGGCAGCAGCTCCGCCCGGGCCGGCCGGTCGGACGACGGTCCGGCGGGTGCTTTCCCGGACCGGTGAGGAGCGGGCTGGTCCAGCACCAGGGTCTGGCCTTCCGGACGCACCATACCCAGCCTGTGCACGGCCACCTGCTCCACCCGGTACAGGGAGGACAGGTCGGCCACGCCGGCGGCCAGAGTCTCGGTTTCCTGCTGCAGCGCTTGCAGTTCCTGCTTCAGGCAATAGATCTGATAAGCTGTGCCCACCAGCTGGGCATAATAGTAAACTATCCCCATCCCCGTCCCCAGCAGGGCCACCATCAGGGCGAGCAGCAGGGCCCGCTCGGGCTGCTTGCGCCGGGCGGGGCGGCGGGCAGGACGACGCTTTTTCTCCTCCACAGGCAGGTGGTACTGCTGGTATCGCTCCTGCGCTACTATCACAGCTTATTCACTCCTCCTGGCATTTAGAACCAGTCCGGCATTTTCTCAGCCACCCGCAGCCGGGCGCTGCGGGAACGGGGATTTTCGGCCAGCTCCCGGGCCGCGGGAGCAATCCCGCCCGGTACGGGCAGTTTGACCAGGGGTTTCTGGCCGCACACACAGCGGGGAAAGTCGGCCGGACAGCGGCAGGGATGGGCCATCCGGCGCAGCGTGTTCTTGACAATGCGATCCTCTAGAGAATGGAAAGTAATTACCAAAAGGCGCCCTCCGGGCTCCAGGTGCTGCACAGCCTGTTCCAGAGCGGGGGCAATCACGTCCAGTTCCCGGTTTACCGCTATGCGCAGGGCCTGAAAGGTGCGGCGGGCCGGGTGGCCACCCTGCCGGCGCTGGCTGGCGGGGATGGCCTCCCTGATTATTTCGGCCAGGCGGCCGGTAGTAGCAATGGGCTCCCGGCGCCGCTCCCGCTCGATGGCCACGGCAATGCGCCGGGCAAAGCGGTCCTCGCCGTAGCGAGAGATAACCGCGACCAGTTCTTCCACCGGCCAGGTATTGACAATTTCCGCCGCAGTAAGCGCCGACCGGCGGTCCATGCGCATGTCCAGCGGGGCGTCGTGCCAGTAGCTGAAGCCACGCTCCGGGGTGTCCAGCTGATAGGAGCTCACTCCCAGATCAAAGAGCACTCCGTCCACCCGCTCCAGGCCCAGTTCGGCCAGCACTTCGGCCAGCTGGAGAAAATTGGCCCGGCGCAGGCGCACCCGTTCAACCCAGGGCGCCAGCCGCCGTGCGGCGGCGGCCAGGGCGTCCCCGTCCTGATCCAGCCCCACCAGCAGACCGTCCGGCGCGCTGGCCTGCAGGATGGCGGCGCTGTGCCCCCCGCCCCCCAGCGTACAATCCACATAAATGCCGCCGGGCCGCGGGCGAAGCTGCTCCAGCACCTCCGCCAGCAGCACCGGCTGATGGGAAAATCTGTCTGTATCCGGCATCTGCCATCCCAACCGTCCCTTTGCCCCCCGCTGCAGACCGGCTCCGGCCCGCAGCAGCGAGCTGTTTGTCGACTCATCTCAAATATTTTAATTATTTGCAATATTCAATCACAATACCGGCTGCTGCGGTCTTTCTGGCCCGGGTTTAAGTGCCGGCGTACGGACCGGCCCCCACCCCGGGTTACAGATCCAGATCCACAATGCTCTCGGCAATGCTTTCCACACTGTCCTGGGTGGCCTGCAGGTAGGCCTCCCAGCGTTCGGCCGCCCAGATTTCCACCCGGCTGGCCGCGCCAATAATTATGGTTTCCTTTTCCAGGGCGGCATATTCTTTCAGCGGCGGCGGGATCAGGATGCGCCCCTGTTTGTCGGGCTCACACTCGGCCGCTCCGGCAAATAAAAAACGCACAAAGGCCCGGGCATCCTTGCGGGAATAAGGCAGGCTGCGCAGCTTGTCCTCCAGTGCCTGCCATTCGGCCGGCGGATAGAGAGCCAGGCAGCCGTCCAGTCCCTTGGTCATGACAAATCTGTCGCCCAGGCCCTGGCGGAGACGGGCGGGGATAAAAAGTCTGGACTTGGCATCAATGGCATGACGGTATTCACCATAGAACAATTTCCCACCACCTGCTGCCACTTTGCCACCACTTTAACCCACTTTACACCACCTTGTATTCGCCGGACTGAACCAAAATCCTTCCTGCCCGCGTCAAAATTAGAATATTTTGCCGTAGGAAATTGTGCCTATACTCTGTACCCCCGGCCGGGACCATAGTCCTATCAAACCATCCCGGGCGACCAACCCGTGACTAAAAGAGAATTTTTTTCAATAAATATGAGCCTCCAATGTATTGTGAAAATTATATCATTCACTATATAATTTAACTAAAAACCTCATCCCTCTGTTTACCGGGAGGTGCCCGCCATGCGCTACCGCTACAAACTGGCCATCCAGCTGGCCGTATTCATCCTGCCCCTGATTTTGCTGGGCAGTCTGCTGCTCTGGCTGAACTGGCAGCAACAAAGGTACGGCCAGCTGTTTGGCCAGCAACTGGACAAAATCGCCGCAGCCTGGCAACTGGAAGAAGGAATAAACCGCCAGGTACTGGCCCTGCACCGCTATATTACAACCGCCGACCCGCAGTACCTCCGGCAAATGCAGGAACAGCAGGAACAAATTCAGCAACTGCTGGAGAACCTGCAGCGGATCGTCCGCCCGGCCCGCCTTCCCCTGCTGGCCGAACTGGCTGCCGAACTGCGCGCCTACCAGCAACAGGCCGCACTGATTACCGGGCGCCTGGACGCCGGTGATGGGCTGGCCGCCCGGCAAATTCTGCGCAGCAGTGCTTTCCAGGAACGGGAGAAAGTGCTGCTGCAAAAAAGCACCCGGCTCAGAGAGCTGCGCTGGCAGGATACCCGCACCCTTTCCCGGGATCTGACCGCATTTGGCCGGAACATATGGTACCGTTCGGCCATCCTGATCGGCAGCACTATCCTGCTTTCCCTGCTGCTGACCTATTATTTTCACCGCCAGCTGGTGGCCGACAACAACCGCTTCAAGCAGATTCTGCAAACCACCCGCAATGTGGTGATCACGGTCAATGACCGGGAAATTATTACCGGGTTCAACCGCATCGCCGAGGAAATATTTCAATTGCCCGCCGCCCGGGCCCTGGGCCGTAAATTTTCCCAGGTCTTCACCGGACGGCAGGCCCCCGGCGAGATCGCCTTCACCTACCCCCTGGCCCGGGTCATGCGCAGCGGTCAGGGGCGCTGCAATGAGGAACGGCCCTACAACGCGGCCGACGGCTGGCCCTACACCCTGCGGGTGGATTGCCTGCCCCTGGACCGTTACCGGGGCCGCACCCTGGGTGCTGTGCTGATCATGCGCGATGTTACCGAGCAAAAAATAGTGGAGGAAAAGCTGCAGGGACTGGCCGTACGCGACAGCCTGACCCTGCTTTACAATCACCGCTACCTGCGCCGCCGCCTGCAGCAGGAGCTGGCCCGGGCCCGCCAGCTGCGCAGCCGGGTGGCTTTCCTGCTCATGGATGTGAAGCCTCTCCCGCCTTCGCTTTCGCTAAGAGGCGGGAGCTTCCTGGTTCA
>NZ_JBRAJI010000077.1:0-5660 GCF_052744395.1 Desulfurispora sp.
AGCAGAAAGCTGCCTGTAAGTATTCAGCGCCGCAATGTTGTGGTTAATCCTCATACCTACTTTCCTCCTTGAACATACTCACCGCACTCCTTTGCGGTGGCTTTGCGGGAGCGCCCGCCGTCGGCCGCCCGGCAGGTGCTCCTGGTATCTATATCGGAATACAGGCAGCGGTAGTTTAGAGGTAAAGCGACAAAAAAATGATTACCCCGCCCGCTGTTTTACCTTCACATTTTCTCCCCCCAGCAGGCCGGCCAGTTCGCTCAAAAGAGGGCTGCTCAAATCCACCCAGTATTCACGGCTGACGCGGCACAGTTTGCGGGTGGCCGCGTCGTACAGATAGACGGGCGTTTCCCCGGGGTGTCGCTTCAGCAGCGCCTGCAGGGCGGCCATGTGCTGGCGGCCCGTACCGGCGCCCAGGCGCAGGTAGAGTTCGCCGCTCAGCTGGCGAGTCAGGGGGCGCACTTCTTCGGCCAGCAGTTTCACTCCCTCTCCCCCGGCGTCCACCCGGCCGCTCACCCGCACCACTTTGTCCAGGGCCAGACAGGCGGCGCACTCCTGGTAGACGCGGGGAAAGACCACCACTTCCAGGCTGCCCGTGAGGTCTTCCAGCTGCAAAAAGGCCATGGGTTCGCCCTTTTTGGTGGTGATGCGCTTGACCATGGTGAGCAGGCCGCCCAGCACCACTTTTTCGGGCAGCGCTGCCGCTCCCGCCGGGGCCAGATCCCCTGCGGCCTCCTCGCCGGCTTCCCGGCCGCCGGCCGCCTCCCGGGCCATGCCGGACATTTCCCGCACCGCCCGCTCGCCCATTTCCCCCTCCCCGGCTCCGGGTGAGGTCACCGGTTCCATTTCTTCCCCCATCCCGCTGTAGAGCTCCTGCAGTTCGGCCACGGTGCAGGTGGTCTCCCGGCTCAAGGCGGCGCGGTACTCCTCCAGGGGGTGGCCGCTGATGTACAGGCCCAGGGCCTCCTTTTCCAGCTGCAGCATTTCGGCCCGGCTGAAGCGGCTGGCCGCGGGTAGTTCCAGATGGGCGGATACTGCCCCCGCCTCACCCCAGAAGTCCAGAAGAGAAACCTGGCCGCGGCAGCGCTCTTTGTGCCGCTGCTGGGCCAGGGCCAGGCCGGCGTCCACACCGGCCAGCAGCCTGGCCCGGTGGTCGTCCAGCGAGTCCAGAGCACCGCTTTTGATCAGGTTTTCCAGCACCCGGCGGTTGATCTGGCGGGGGTCCAGGCGACTGCAGAAATCGGCAAAGTCTTTGTAGGGGCCGCCCCGCTCCCTTTCGGCAATCAGGGCCTCCACGGCGCCCAGGCCCACATTTTTGATAGCAGCCAGACCGAAGCGGATGCTCTCACCCTGCACGGTAAAGCTGGCGCCGCTGACGTTGACATCGGGGGGCAGCACGGCCAGCCCGGACCGCCGGCACTGCTCTACATAGTAGGCTATCTTGTCGGTGTTGTCCTGCACCGAGGTGAGCAGGGCGGCCATGTACTCCACCGGGTAGTTGGCTTTCAGGTAGGCGGTCTGGTAGGAGACCAGGGCGTAGGCCGCGGAGTGGCTCTTGTTGAATCCGTACCCGGCGAAATACTCCATCAGGTCGAAAATCTGGCCGGCAATTTCCGCGTCCACATTGTTTTTCACCGCTCCCTCCACAAACTGGGAGCGCAGGCCGGCGATGATCTCGGGCTTCTTCTTGCCCATGGCCCGGCGCAGCAGGTCGGCCTCGCCCAGGGAGAAACCGGCCAGGTCGGAGGAAATGCGCATCACCTGTTCCTGGTAGAGGATGACGCCGTAGGTGTCCTTTAAAATGGGCTCCAGTTTGGGATGCAGGTAGGTGACTTTTTTCAGGCCGTGCTTGTTTTTGATAAAGTCCTCCACCATGCCGCTGCCCAGCGGGCCGGGACGGTACAGGGCCACCAGGGCCACAATGTCCTCGAAAACCTCGGGTTTGAGCTCTTTCAGGATGGCCCGCATACCGCTGCTCTCCAGCTGAAAGACCCCGGCCGTGTCGCCCCGGCAAAGCAGCTCGTAGGTTTTAGTGTCGTCCAGGGGTATCTGGTCAATGTTAATGGCCACGCCCCGGTTTTGCTCAATCATGCGCACGGCATCGGCAATCACGGTCAGGGTGCGCAAACCTAACAGGTCCATTTTCAAAAGGCCCAGTTCTTCCACCTGGTCCTTGGCAAACTGGGTGGTGAGCGGGCCGTCGGCCGCCTTGTACAGGGGCACGTAGTGGGTGAGCGGCTCCTTGGTGATCACTACACCGGCGGCGTGGGTGGAGGCGTGGCGGGGCATGCCCTCCAAAAGCGTGGCCATGTCAATCAGCTTGCGCACGGCCGGGTCGCGCAGGTAGAGATCTTTCAGCTCGGGTGAATCGATCAGGGCTTTTTCCAGCGTCATGTGCAGCTCGGCCGGCACCAGTTTGGCCACCCGGTCCACTTCGGCGTAGGGCATACCTAAAGCCCGCCCCACATCGCGCACAGCGGCCCGGGCGGCCATGGTGCCGAAGGTGGCAATCTGGGCCACCCGGTCGGCGCCGTAGCGCCGGGCCACGTATTCCAGCACTTCGCCCCGCCGCTCGAAGCAGAAGTCCACGTCAATGTCGGGCATACTCACCCGCTCCGGGTTTAAAAAGCGCTCAAACAAAAGGCCGTATTTCAGCGGGTCAATATTGGTAATGCCCAGAGCGTAAGCCACCAGGCTGCCGGCGGCGCTGCCCCGGCCCGGTCCCACCGGAATGCCCTGGCTGCGGGCGTAGTGGATGAAATCCCAGACAATGAGGAAGTAGGCCGAGTACCCCATCTGCTTGATCACGCCCAGCTCGTATTCCAGGCGGTTTTTGACCGGCTCGGTGACCTTGCCGTAGCGTCTCTCCAGTCCTTCATGGCAGAGGCGGGCCAGGTAGCTGTCCACAGTCTCCCCTTCCGGCACCTGGTAGACCGGCAGGTGAAACTTGCCGAACTCCAGCTCCACATGGCAGCGCTCGGCAATGGCCAGGGTGTTGTGCAGGGCGGCGGGGTGCTCGCCAAATAGCTGCTGCATTTCGGCCCCGCTTTTCAGGTACAGCTCGGGCGAGGAGAATTTCAGGCGGTTTTCCTCGTCCACGGTCTTGCCGGTCTGGATGCACAGCAGCACGTCCTGCATTTCGGCGTGCTCGCGGGCCACATAATGCACGTCGTTGCTGGCCACCAGGGGCAGGTCCAGCCGGCGGGCCAGTTCCACCAGGCCGCGGTTGGCCTTGCGCTGTTCGGCAAAGCCGTGGTCCTGCACCTCCAGGTAGAAGTTGCCCGGACCGAAGATGTCCCGGTACCCGGCGGCGGCGGCAGCGGCTTCCTCCAGTTTATCCTGCAGTACCAGGCCGGCCACCTCGCCGGCAATGCAGCCGGAAAGGGCGATCAGGCCCTGGCTGTAGCGGGCCAACAGCTCTTTATCCACCCGCGGTTTGTAGTAAAAACCCTCCACATAGGCCAGGGAGACCAGCTCCAGCAGGTTGCGGTAGCCCTGGTTGTTTTCGGCCAGCAGCACCAGGTGGTAGAGGTTGTCGTCCACTCTGGGCACCCGGTCGTGGCGGGTGCGCGGCGCTACATAGACTTCACAGCCCAGGATGGGCTTGATCCCGGTCTTCTGGCAGGCCTTGTAAAAGTCCACCACGCCGAACATGCTGCCGTGGTCGGTGATGGCCAGGGCGGTCTGGCCCAGTTCTTTGGCCTTTTCCACCACTTTTTTGATGCGCGCCGCGCCGTCCAGCAGGCTGTACTCGGTGTGCACGTGCAGGTGTATGAAGTCCATTTTTTCACCCTGTGGCTAGTAATCTATCTGATACTGTTTCATCTTCTTGTACAGCCAGGCCCGGGAGATGCCCAGCAGTCGGGCCGCCTGCAGCTTGTTGCCCCCGGTGGACTGCAAGGCCTCCAGCAGAGCCTCCTTCTCCACCTGGTCCAGCAGGGCGGGCAGCGGTTTGTCGCTGACCAGGCGCTTTTTGCCCCGGGCCTGCTTTTGCAGATAGTGGGGCAGGTGGGCCACCTGCAGAGTGGAACCTTCCACCATGTTGAAGGCCCGCTCAATGACATTTTCCAGCTCGCGCACATTGCCCGGCCAGTTGTACTGGTGGAAGAGCTCCCACACTTCCTTTTCCAGGTCCCGCACATGCAGGCCGAACTCCAGGTTGAACTTGTTGATGAAATGCATGACCAGTTCGCCAATGTCCTCCGGGTGCTCGCGCAGGGGCGGCAGCTGCAGCGAGACCACATTCAGGCGGTAGTAGAGGTCCTCGCGGAATTTGCCTTCCAGGATCAGCTCTTCCAGCGGGCGGTTGGTGGCCGCCACCACTCGCACATCCACCGGGCGGGGGCGGCTGTCGCCCAGGCGCTCGATCTCCTTTTCCTGCAGCACGCGCAGCAGCTTGGCCTGCATGGCCAGGGGCATGTCGCCGATCTCGTCCAGAAAAATGGTGCCGCCGCTGGCCAGCTCGAATTTGCCCACCTGGCCCCCCTTGCGGGCGCCGGTGAAGGCTCCCTCCTGGTAACCGAAAAGCTCGCTTTCCAGCAGGTTTTCCGGCACGGCGGCGCAGTTGACCTTGACAAAGCGCCCAAAGCGCCGCTGGGAGGCGGCATGCAGGGCGTGGGCCACCAGTTCCTTGCCCGTGCCGCTTTCGCCCCGGATCAGGACGGTGGAGGGACCCTGGGCCACCCGGCGGATGGTCTCCTTCAGCCTGATCATGGCCGGGCTGCTGCCGATGATGTTGTCCAGGGAGTAGCGGGGGCCCTGCACCTGCTGCAGTTCGCTCTTGTAGTAGGAAAGCTCCCGGTGCAGGTTGTTGATCTTCTCGGCCAGGGCCACCAGCTGGTTGACATCGCGAAACAAGACCTTGCTCACGGCACCGATGACCATGCCGTTTTTGCGGATGGGATAGCGCATGACCACGGTTTCCCGCCCCTTGATACGCACAATTTCCCCGTACTGGGGGCGGCCGGTGCGGGGCACGTGGTGCAGTTCGCTTTCGGCCACCACTTCGGTGATGTGCTTGCCGATCACTTCGCCCGGCTCCACTTCCAGCAGCTCGGCAAAAGCCCGGTTGATCATGATGATCTGGCCGTCGTTGTTCACGGCAATATAGCCTTCCTGGGAGCTGTCAAAGATGGTTTCCAGGGTACCCTTGAGCTCTTTGACCACTTCCAGTTCCTCGGCCAGGTGCTGCAGTTCGGTGATCTCCTGGGCCACGCCGATAGCTCCCACAATGGCCCCGTTACGGATGATGGGGGTACGGTTGACCACGTAGAGCGAGTTGCCCACGACAAATTTGCGCCCGATGTGGGATTTGCCGGTTTTAAGCACTTTGAGGAGGCCGGTGCCGGGGATGACGTCGGAGATGTAGCGGCCCAGCACCTGGTCGGCCGGGATGCCGAAGACGCGTTCGCTGGCCGCGTTGTAGACGATGACCCGGCCCTGGTAGTCGATGGCCAGGACCACGTTGTGCACGGATTGCAGGATGGATAGTTCTTCGCTCAAGGCGTCTTCCAGGACGTTTTTCATTTTTTCACCTCCCGCCCGTATTACTACTTTGAACGGGTGTGCTTCCTTCGCTCGCCCGAACTGCGCGCCGGGCAGCACCAGCGGCTCGGTCGCGGGCAGGCCGGGCCGCCCCTGATTCGACCTCCTGTCTCAGC
>NZ_JBRAJI010000078.1:0-4790 GCF_052744395.1 Desulfurispora sp.
AATCCAATCCGGAAAGGAGCGAAAGCCTGGTCATGGGGAGGCCGCTTAATAATGATTGACACGATGTGTTAAGAATTGTTAGGTTTTATGAACCAGGACATGGACCAACCCAAACCAAGATAGTCCCTGTAGAGCGGAAAAAGCTAACGTATCGGAGGTTTGCCACCTTGCTGGAAGACAGCAGCACCAGATACAGTGCGGATGAAATACAGGTACTGGAAGGGCTGGAGGCGGTGCGCCGCCGCCCCGGCATGTATATCGGCAGCACCGGCCCCCGCGGTCTGCACCACCTGGTCTACGAGGTGGTGGACAACAGCATTGACGAGGCTATGGCCGGTTTTTGCGACAATATTGAAGTGACCATTCACGCCGATAACAGCGTTACGGTGAATGACAACGGGCGGGGTATTCCCGTGGACATCCACCCCAAGACCGGCCTTTCGGCGGTGGAAACCGTGCTGACCATGCTGCACGCCGGGGGCAAGTTCGGCGGCGGCGGGTACAAGGTTTCCGGCGGCCTGCACGGCGTGGGCGTGTCGGTGGTCAACGCCCTCTCCCAGTGGCTGGTGGTGGAAGTGCGCCGCGAGGGCCAGGTCTACCGGCAGCAGTATGAGCGGGGCAAGCCGGTGTCGCCGCTGACGGTAACGGGTAAAAGCAAGAGCACGGGCACCCGGGTGACCTTTCAGCCCGATCCCCTGATTTTTGAAGAAACCAGTTTTAATTTTGACACTTTGCTGCAGCGCCTGCGCGAACTGGCTTTTTTAAACAAGGGCGTCAAGATTTCTTTAAGCGACGAGCGCACCGGCCAGGCCGTCACCTTCCAGCACAGCGGCGGGATTAAAGATTTTATCAAGCATGTCAACAAAAACAAGGATGTGCTGCACAACACGCCCGTTTACATAGCCGGCGAAAGAGAAGGCGTGCAGGTGGAAGTGGCCCTGCAGTACACCCTGGGCTATGTAGAAAACATCTTTTCTTATGTGAACAACATCCACACCATTGATGGCGGCACCCACGAAGCCGGCTTTAAGACCTCGCTCACCCGGGTGATCAATGACTACGGCCGCCGCACCGGTCTTTTAAAAAACGGTACCGTGCTGGGCGGGGAGGACATCCGCGAGGGTATTACTGCCGTACTCAGCGTCAAAGTGCCCGAGCCCCAGTTTGAAGGCCAGACCAAGACCAAGCTGGGCAACAGCGAAGTGCGCGGCATTGTTGATACCATTGTTTCCGACGGGCTGGACAGCTTTCTGGAAGAAAATCCGGGGGTGGCCCGTAAAATACTGGAAAAAGCCCTCACCGCCGCCCGGGCCCGCGAAGCGGCCCGCAAGGCCCGCGAGCTCACCCGGCGCAAAAGCGCCCTGGAAAACACTACCCTGCCGGGCAAACTGGCCGACTGTTCCGAGCGCGATCCAGCGCTGTGCGAGCTCTACCTGGTGGAGGGCGACTCGGCCGGCGGTTCGGCCAAGGGCGGGCGGGACCGGCGCTTTCAGGCCATCCTGCCCCTGCGGGGCAAAATTCTCAACGTAGAAAAATCCCGCCTGGACAAAATTCTGGCCAATGAAGAAATCCGGGCGCTGATTACCGCCCTGGGCACCGGGATTGGTGACGACTTCGACATCACCAAAGCCCGCTATCATAAAATCATCATTATGACCGATGCCGACGTGGACGGGGCCCACATCCGCACTCTGCTGCTCACCTTTTTCTACCGCTACATGCGGCCCCTGATTGAAAACGGCTATGTCTTCATCGCCCAGCCGCCCCTGTACAAGGTGAAAAAAGGCAAGAGCGAGACCTATGTGTACAACGACCAGGAGCTGGAGCGCTACCTACAGCGCATCGGCCGGGAGGGCGTCACCATCCAGCGGTACAAAGGTCTGGGTGAAATGAACGCCGAGCAGCTCTGGGAGACCACCATGGATCCCGATGTGCGCACCATTTTGCAGGTGACCCTGGAGGACGCCATCGAGGCCGACGCCATTTTCTCCATGCTCATGGGCGACAAAGTGGAACCCCGCCGGCTGTTCATCCAGGAAAACGCCCACGCCGTGCGCAATCTGGATGTGTAACCCGGTGCCGCCGGCCTTAAAAGGCGCGCTATCCCGCATTTGAGGTGATCGATATTGCCTTCTCTCTTTGGCAAAGTCATTCCCATTGACATCAAAGACGAAATGAAAAATTCCTACCTGGATTACGCCATGAGCGTCATTGTGGGCCGGGCCCTGCCCGACGTGCGCGACGGCCTCAAGCCCGTGCACCGGCGCATCCTCTACGCCATGCACCAGCTGGGCCTCACCCCGGACAAACCCCACCGCAAGTGTTCGCACATTGTGGGCGGCGTGCTGGCCAAATTCCACCCCCACGGCGACGTGGCGGTCTACGAAGCCCTGGTGCGCATGGCCCAGGATTTTGCCAGCCGCTATCCGCTGGTGGACGGCCATGGCAACTTCGGCTCGGTGGACGGCGATGCTCCGGCGGCCATGCGTTACACTGAGGCCAGAATGGCCAAAATTACCGGGGCCATGCTGGCCGATATCGAAAAAGAAACCGTGGACTTCATCCCCAACTACGATAATAGCGACCAGGAGCCCACCGTCCTGCCCTCCCGCATTCCCAACCTGCTGGTCAACGGCTCGGCGGGCATTGCCGTGGGCATGGCCACCAACATACCGCCCCACAACCTGGGCGAAGTGATCGACGGCGTGATTTATTTGATCGATCATCCGGACTGCCAGATCGATGATTTGCTCAAGCTGATCAAAGGGCCGGACTTTCCCACCGGTGCCCAGATCATGGGCCGCTCGGGTATTCGCCAGGCCTATGCTACCGGCCGGGGTTCCATCAAAGTGCGGGCCCGCACCACCATTGAAAAGATCCACGGGGGCAAGAGCGCCATCATCGTCACCGAGCTGCCCTACATGGTCAACAAAGCCCGGCTGGTGGAGAAGATTGCCGAACTGGTCAAGGAAAAGAAAATTGACGGCATCACCGACCTGAGGGACGAATCTGACCGGCGGGGCATGCGCGTGGTCATCGAGCTGCGGCGGGATACCAATCCCCAGGTGGTCTTAAACCACCTCTACAAGCACACCCAGCTGCAGGACAGCTTCGGCGTAATCATGCTGGCCCTGGTGAAAGGTCAGCCCATGGTGCTCAACTTAAAGGAAATGCTGCAGCACTACCTGGAGCACCAGAAAGACGTGGTCACTCGGCGCACCCGCTACGACCTGCGCAAAGCCGAAGAACGGGCCCATATCATTGAAGGTTTGCTCACCGCTTTGGATCACATTGACGAAGTGATCAGCATTATCCGTTCCTCCCGCACCGTGGAAGCAGCCCGCAAATCGCTGATTGCCCGTTTCGCTTTAAGCGAGCGGCAGGCCGAGGCCATTGTGGAAATGCGTCTGCGTAGCCTGACCGGCCTGGAAAGGGAAAAGCTGGTGGGCGAGTACGAGGAATTGCAGAAAAAAATCGCCTATTACCGTTCCATCCTGGGGGACATCAACCTGCTCTTGAAAATCATCAAGGATGAGCTGCGCGAACTCAAGGCCAAATTTGCCGACCCGCGCCGCACCGTGATTTCCCAGGAAGAAGACACCGACATCGCGGCCGAAGATCTGATCCAGGAAGAAGACATGGTCATCACCATCACCAACCAGGGCTACATCAAGCGCATCGCCCTGGACACCTACCGCAGCCAGCGCCGGGGCGGCCGGGGCATTACCGCCATGGGCACCAAGGAAGAAGACTATGTGCGGCACCTGTTCATCACCAGCACCCATCACTTCCTGCTCATTTTCACCAACCGGGGCAAGGTGTACCGCCTGAAAGTGCACGAGGTACCCGAAGCCGGCCGTGCGGCCAAAGGCACACACCTGGTCAACCTGCTCTATATCGAACCCGAGGAAAGGGTGACCGCGGCCTTTGCCATCAAGGAGTTTAACGCCGACAGCTACCTGGTGATGGTCACCGAGAGCGGCGTGATCAAAAAGACCGAACTCAGCCAGTTCGATACCTCACGCCGGGACGGTATCATCGCCATCAACCTGGACCAGGGCGACAGCCTGGTAGAGGTCAAGCAGACTGACGGGCGGCAGGAGCTCATGCTGGCCACCCGCCTGGGCTACGCCTTACGCTTTGCCGAAAGCGAAGTGGCGCCCCATGGCCGCACCGCCCGGGGAGTAAGGGGCATCAGGCTGCGCCCGGGCGACCGGGTAGTGGCCATGGACGTGGTGCGGCCCGACGCCGATGTGCTGGTGGTGACCGAAAACGGCTACGGCAAGCGTACCCCCCTGGAGGACTTCCGTACTCAGAGCCGGGGCGGCATGGGCATCATCCTGGTCAAAACCACGGCCCGCAACGGCGAGGTGGTGTCCCTGCTCATGGTCAAGGAAGATGAAGAAATTATGCTGATCACCCGGGAGGGCATTGTCATGCGCACCCCGGCCGGGGAAATTTCCCGCGTGGGCCGGGCCGCCCAGGGCGTGACCATCATGAAGCTGAGCGAGGGCGACAGCCTGGTTTCCATGGCCCGCGTAGCCGCCGAGGAGTAATGAGCGGATTCTGACAGCCGATAACATGGTTGTCAGAATCTGTTTTTTAAAAAAGTACTTGACGATGTATACCGGAAATGATATTATAATCATTGCCGCCGGCAAGCGGCGGAAAAATAAAAGACGCGATCCTTGAAAACTGAACAGCGCAGGGTAAGAAAAGGTCGTCAGTCATCGGGCGTCGGACGTCAGAAAAACGGACGGCGAAAGGTGACTTGCGGCAGCACAAAACAG
>NZ_JBRAJI010000079.1:0-3889 GCF_052744395.1 Desulfurispora sp.
AGATTATGCCTGAAAATGGTTATTGGTGAGATGGTATCACGGATCCAGGAATAACGTAATGTTTTAGGCCTTTTCCGCCTGCACCACCACCCGGCCGTCCTGCACATCTATGTGCACGCGGCTGCCGGGTATGGCCTCGCCGGCCACCAGCAGGCGGCTTAAAGGTGTCTCTACGGCCTGCTGCACCAGGCGCTTTAAAGGCCGGGCGCCGAAGCCCGGGTCGTAGCCCTGGTTGGCCAAAAAGGTCAGGGCTTCGTCCGACCAGGTGAGGGTGAGGTCGGCGCTGTCCTTGAGGCGGGCGGCCAGGCGCTCCAGCACCAGGGCGGTGATCTGGCGCATGTGCTCCAGGCTCAAGGCGTGGAAGACCACCACTTCGTCCACCCGGTTTAAAAACTCGGGCCGGAACTGGCGGCGCAGGAGCTGCATCACGGCTTCCTTCATGGCGGTGTAGTCCTGCACGCCGCGCCGGGCAAAGTCCAGGATTTCCTGGCTGCCGATGTTGGAGGTCATGATGATCACGGTGTTTTTGAAATCCACCGTGCGGCCCTTGCCATCGGTGAGCCGCCCATCGTCCAGGATCTGCAGCATGATATTGAACACGTCGGGGTGGGCCTTTTCTATTTCGTCAAAGAGCACCACGCTGTAGGGGCGGCGGCGCACCGCCTCGGTGAGCTGGCCGCCCTCGTCGTAGCCCACGTAACCGGGCGGGGCGCCAATCAGCCGGGCTACGGCGTGTTTTTCCATGTATTCCGACATGTCCAGGCGGATCATGTTGCGCTCGTCGTCAAAGAGGGCCTGGGCCAGGGTGCGGGCCAGCTCGGTTTTGCCCACGCCAGTGGGCCCCAGGAAGATGAAGCTGCCGATGGGGCGGCCCGGGTCCTTGATGCCCGCCCGGGCCCGCAGCACGGCGTCGGCCACGGCCTGCACGGCCTGGTCCTGGCCGATCACCCGCTCGTGCAGCACTTCCTCCAGGCGGAGCAGTTTTTGCTTTTCGCCCTCCATGAGGCGGCTGACCGGGATGCCGGTCCAGCGGCTGACCACGGCGGCAATCTCGGCTTCATCCACTTCTTCCTTGAGCAACATGTTGTGCTTTTGCTTGCCGGCCAGGCGTTCTTCCTCGGCTTTCAGGCGGCGTTCTAAGTCGTGCAGGCGGCCGTATTTGAGCTCGGCCATGCGGTTTAAGTCATATTCCCGCTCGGCCTTTTCAATTTCCAGCTTGGTATCTTCGATTTCTTTTTTCAGCTGGCGCAGGCGGGAGATGGTCTGCTTTTCGGTCTGCCACTGGGCCTGCATGGCCGCGGCGGCGGCTTTTAAGTCGGCCAGCTGAGCCTGCAGCTTTTTCAGCCGCTCCCGGGAGGCCGGGTCGTCCTCTTTCTTCAGGGCGGCCTCTTCAATCTCCAGCTGCATCACCTGGCGGGTGATTTCGTCCAGCTCGGCGGGCAGGCTGTCGATCTCGTTGCGCAGGCGGGCCGCCGCTTCGTCCACCAGGTCGATGGCCTTGTCGGGCAGGAAGCGGTCGGAAATGTAGCGGTCCGAGAGCACGGCGGCCGCCACCAGGGCGCTGTCCTTGATGCGCACGCCGTGGTGCACTTCGTAGCGCTCTTTTAAGCCGCGCAGGATGGAGATGGTGTCCTGCACCGTGGGCGGCTGTACCAGCACGGGCTGGAAGCGCCGCTCCAGGGCGGCGTCCTTTTCGATGTGTTTGCGGTATTCGTCCAGGGTGGTGGCGCCGATGGCCCGCAGTTCGCCCCGGGCCAGCATGGGCTTTAAGAGGTTGCCGGCGTCCATGGCCCCTTCGGCCGCGCCGGCGCCCACCACGGTGTGCAGTTCGTCAATGAACAGGATGATGCGCCCTTCGGACTGCTGCACTTCTTTGAGCACGGCTTTGAGGCGCTCTTCAAATTCGCCCCGGTATTTGGCGCCGGCAATCAGGGCGCCCATGTCCAGGGCGATGATGCGCTTGTTTTTCAGCCCCTCGGGCACGTCGCCGGCCACAATGCGCCGGGCCAGGCCCTCCACAATGGCGGTTTTGCCCACGCCGGGCTCGCCGATGAGCACCGGGTTATTTTTGGTGCGGCGGGAGAGGATTTCCATGGTGCGGCGGATTTCCTCGTCCCGGCCGATCACCGGGTCCAGTTTGCCGGCGGCGGCCAGTTGGGTGAGATCGCGGCCGTATTTTTCCAGGGCTTCGTAGGTTTCCTCCGGGTTGTCGCTGGTGACGCGCTGGTTGCCCCGCACGGCGCGCAGGGCCGTAAGGATGCCGTCGCGGCGGGCGCCGGCGGCGGCCAGGGCTTCTTTTAGTTCGGGTTCGCCTTCATCGAGCAGGGCCAGCAGCAGGTGCTCGGTGCTGATGTACTGGTCCTTCATCTCGCGGGCTTCTTTTTCCGCTCGGGCCAGTGTGCGGGCCAGGGCCGGGCTCAGGTGCAGCCCGGCGGCGGCACCGTGCACGGCAGGCTGGCGGGAGAGCAGCGCGCGGGTTTTATGCAAAAGGCCGTCCGGGTCGCCTCCGGCCTGCTGCAAAAGGCGCGGCACCAGCCCGCCCTCCTGTTCCAAAAGGGCTAAAAGCAGGTGTTTGCCGGTGAGCTCCTGGTGATGTTTTTCCAGAGCCAGGTTCTGGGCGGCCATGATCGCTTCGCGGGATTTCTGGGTGTAGCGGCTCAGGTCCATGATATTGCCCCCCTTTCGCTATTGCGGCTTTGTGTTCTGTGTGGCTATTACTTCGGTCCACTTGTTCAGGAAGAACCTGCCCCCGCTTTGCGTTGCAGTGCTATCTTCTGCCCAGGCGCAATTGGGCCAGTTGCCTGTACAGTTCCCGCTCTTCCGCCGAGAGGTGTGCGGGCAGGTCAATGGCTATCTGCACGTACTGGTCGCCCCGGCCGCCGCCCTTTACGGGCCAGCCCTTGCCCTTCAGGCGCAGCTTCTGGCCGCTGCGCAGGCCGGGTGGCACGGTGACCGTGACCGGGCCGTCCAGAGTGGGCACGGCTATTTTGTCGCCCAGGACGGCCTGGTCCGGGGTGATGGTGGCCGTGCTGTAGATGTCCTCGCCCTGCAGTTTGAACTGCGGGTGGGGCAGCAGTTTTACGGTCAGGTAGAGGTCGCCGCGGGCACCTCCTGCCGCCCCCTCCCCGCCCTGCCCTTTTAAGCGGATGCGGCTGCCCTCACTTAAAGCGGGCGGTATTTTCACCTCCAGGGTGCGGGTTTGGGGCAGGCGGCCCGTGCCGCCGCAGCGCGGGCACAGGCCGCCCGCGGTCAGGCCTTCCCCGTGGCAGTCCGGGCAGGGCTGCGGGCTGCTCAGCTGGATGGTTTTGCTGCCGCCCCGGTAGGCTTCCTCCAGGGTGAGCTCCAGCTGGCTTTCCAGGTCCTGGCCGCGCCGCGCCCGGGGGCTGCGGCGGGTGCGCCGGGCGGCGCTAAAGGCGGCCTCCCGGCCGAAGAGCATTTCAAAGAAGTCGGAAAAGCCGCTGCCAAAGCCGGTGAAGCCGGCCGGGTCGCCCTGGTAGAAGAAAAAGTCGCCCATGTCGGGCGGCGGCTGCCACTGCTGGCCGGCCTGCCAGCCCGCACCCAGCCGGTCGTATTTGGCCCGCTTTTCCGGATCACCCAGCACTTCGTAGGCTTCGTTGATCTGCTTGAATTTTTCTTCGGCCTGTTGTTTTTCCTGGGGGTCGGTGAACAGGTCGGGGTGGTACTGGCGGGCCAGCTTGCGGTAGGCGGCTTTGATCTCTTTGTCGCTGGCACCGCGTTCCACGCCCAGTATTTGATAATAGTCCTGAAAGACCGGCATGTGGGATCACCACCTTTGCGTTTGCCCCAAGCCAGCGTGGGGGGGCGGTGTTTTCGCGCTTAGGTAAAACGCCGCCCCACACACCAAGGTGATGCGTGTCTTTTGCGACAA
>NZ_JBRAJI010000080.1:0-1811 GCF_052744395.1 Desulfurispora sp.
AATATCGCAGAATATCAATGGTTTTTAAAAATTTATTTCACGGATTCAGGATATATCCAATCAACTGATTGTAATAAAACTTATAAATATTAAAAATCGGAGGTGCCTTGCCGACCATGATGAATTATCCCCTCTTGATCAAAAACTGTATTCTGGAAAGGGCTAAAAATATTTATCCGAAAAAGGAAATTGTCTCCCGGGACTACAATGGCATGTTTCGTTATAATTACGCCCAGTTTTATGAGCGGGTTTGCCGGCTGGGCAGTGCCCTGCAAAAGCTGGGTGTGCAGAGGGGAGACCGTATAGGCACCCTGGCCTGGAACAACCACCGCCACCTGGAGCTGTATTTTGCCGTTCCCTGTTCGGGCGCTGTTTTACATGCCCTGAACTTGCGGCTGTTCACTGAACAATTGATATATGTGATCAACCACGCGGCCGACAGCTATATTTTTGTAGATATGGACCTGGTGCCGCTGTTGGAAAATATCCAGGACAAGCTGAGCAGTGTAAAAGGCTATGTGATTATGAGCCCGGAGACCGAGCTGCCCCAGACCAGACTCCAGCCGGTATACAGCTACGAGCAGTTGGTCAACGAAGGGGATCCCGGCTTCCAGTTTCCCGCAGACCTGGATGAAAACATGCCGGCCTCTATGTGCTATACGACAGCCACCACGGGTAATCCCAAGGGTGTAGTTTATACACACCGCTCCATAGTGCTGCACTCCTTCTCCGAGTGCATGGTGGATTCGCTGGCTGTATCCGAGGCCGAAGTGGTACTGCCGGTCGTGCCCATGTTTCACGTGAACGCCTGGGGCCTGCCCTTTTCTTGCACTATGGTGGGCGCAAAACAGGTTTTTCCCGGGGCCAGGCCCGATGCCAAAGTGCTCTGCCAGCTTTTCCAGGATGAAAAAGTGACAGCCACGGGCGGTGTGCCCACCATCTGGATGGCCGTGCTGGCCGAGCTGGAGAGAGAACAGTACGATCTGAGCAGTTTGAAGACAATTGTCAACGGTGGTTCGGCTCTACCCCGGGCCATTCTGGAAGGCTATCGCCGCAAGCTGGGCATTGATATTATCCATGCCTACGGTATGACCGAGACCTCTCCGCTGGTGCTTTACAACTATACCAAGAGCTATTTGCGAGATCTCTCGGCAGAGGAATATACCCAGTTGAAGCTCAAGCAGGGCTTGCTGGTGCCCGGTCTGGAGATGCGCGTAGTCAACGAAAAGGGTGAGGATGTGCCGCGGGACGGCCGGACCATGGGCGAACTGCTGCTGCGCGGACCCTGGATTGCGGGTTACTACTACAATGAGCCCGAGCGTAGCCGGGAAACCATTGTGGACGGCTGGCTGCACACCAATGATATTGCCACAGTGGACGAGGAAGGCTATGTGCAGATTGTAGACCGCACCAAGGATCTGATCAAGAGCGGCGGCGAGTGGATTTCTTCGGTAGATCTGGAGAACGCCATCATGTCGCACCCGGCCGTGGCCGAAGCTGCCGTTATTGCCATGCCCCACCCCCGCTGGGATGAGCGTCCGCTGGCCTGTGTGGTGCTCAAGCCCGGCACCAGTGCCAGCGAGGAGGACATTATTAAGTACCTTTCGGATAAAGTGGCCAAATGGTGGCTGCCGGACAAGGTGCTGTTCATTGATGAAATTCCCAAGACGTCTGTGGGCAAGTTTGACAAAAAAGTGCTGCGGTCCAGGTATGCCACATCATCTTAACCAATCACAGTCAACCCTCTCCTTCTTAAATAAAACCTGAATCCGTGAAATAAATTTTTAAAAACCATTGATATTCTGCGATAT